>JAGAFH010000122.1 GCA_017612755.1 Clostridiales bacterium | reverse complement strand
TCTTATTTCCGCCTTTTTCAATCTTTAAATACGGAGATCAAAAATGTATCTTTATCTTTCGATAGGAGACTGGTTTCAAAAGATCAAAGACCAGTTCTATCTGAACTTCATAGACGATAACCGTTACATGTATATCGTCAAGGGTCTGGGAGTTACGCTGGAAGTAACATTCTTCGCAGTGCTGCTGGGTATAGCCCTGGGCATCATCGTTGCCATCATCAGGTCGACTTATGACAAGATCGGCAAGGATGCGATGGATGACTGGAAGAACTACAGCAAGAAGAACAAAAGCCTGCGCAACGTCTGGAAAGGTTTCCTCACCTGGTCCCTCTGGATCTGGAACCAGATCTGCAGGTTCTATCTTACTGTAATAAGAGGAACCCCTGTAGTCATCCAGCTGATGATCGCTTATTTCATCATCTTTGCATCATCAAACAACAAGGTTCTGATCGCCATCCTTGCCTTTGGCATCAACTCCGGCGCATATGTGGCCGAGATCGTAAGATCCGGTATCATGAGCATCGACAACGGACAGTTCGAGGCAGGAAGATCCCTGGGATTTAACTATATCCAGACCATGGCATATATCATCATCCCCCAGGCCTTCAAGAATATCCTTCCGGCCCTGGCAAACGAGTTCATCGTCCTTATCAAGGAGACATCAGTCTCAGGTTACGTAGGACTTCAGGACATGACAAAAGGAGGAGATATCATCAGGAGCCGCACATATTCGGCATTCATGCCCCTTCTTGCAGTTGCTGCCATCTATCTCATCATCGTCATGTTCTTCAGTAAACTTGTAACCCTGCTTGAAAGGAGGCTCAGAAACAGTGAACGGTAATGTACTGATCAGGGTCAATGACCTCAAAAAATACTACAACGGCGGCTCCATCAAAGCCCTTGACGGAGTAACCACCGACATCAGCAAAGGCGAGGTAGTAGTGGTCATCGGACCTTCCGGTTCCGGTAAGTCCACCTTCCTTAGATCCCTGAACCTTCTCGAAAAGCCCACCGGCGGCACCATCGAGTTCGAAGGACAGGATATCACTTCCAGCAAGACAGACATCAACAAGCTCCGCATGAAGATGGGTATGGTGTTCCAGCACTTTAACCTCTTTCCTCATCTCTCCATACTGGAGAACATGACCATAGCTCCCAGAAAGCTCCTTAAGATGAGCAAAGCAGATGCGGAAGCCGAGGCTAAGAGACTTCTGGAAAAGGTAGCGCTGGGAGACCGTGCAAATGCCTATCCCAGCCAGCTGTCAGGCGGCCAGAAACAGAGGATCGCCATTGTCAGGGCCCTCTGTATGAAACCTGACGTGCTCCTCTTCGACGAGCCTACATCCGCCCTGGACCCCGAGATGGTCGGAGAGGTCCTGGACGTTATGAAGGATCTGGCAAGAGACGGCATGACAATGGTGGTAGTTACCCACGAGATGGGCTTTGCAAAAGAAGTGGGATCCAGAGTCATTTTCATGGACGGCGGTAAGATCGTGGAGGAGGGAACTCCCGATGAGATCTTCGGTGATACATCCAACGAAAGACTTAAGACATTCCTGGCGAAAGTACTCTGATACATAAAGATAAAAAGCATAGTAAAAGAGCCCCGGTCATCCGGGGCTCTTATCATACAAACTCATTTAACAAGAAGAAACATTCAGCCGTCTTTCTTTTCTGACTATAGTATACATAAATGTTTCGAAGTAAATATGAATATTTGTTAATAAATTGTTAATTGATATTTTACTCCAAAAATTCGAATTCCAGATCTTCGATCCTTACCGTATCTCCTTCCTGTATACCGGCTTCCTTAAGGGCATCGATAACACCCGCATTGATCATAGAACGCTGGAAATAGGACATGGATGTAAGGTCGTCAAAGTTAGTGGATTCCATGGTCACCTTGGCCCAGGTGCCGGTTATCACATATGCTCCGTCATCGGCTCTCTCGATCCTGAACTGCTCTTCCTTCTCGAACTTATAGATCTTCTCTTCCGATTCGAGATCATCGTGAAGGACCACGGGAGGAAGCTTGCTCACCAGTTCCGTCACCTTGTCAGTCAGTTCCTTGATCCCGATCCGGGCTGCGGCGCTGATGACGAATACGTCTTCATAACCCATAGCCTTCACTTCATCAACGAACATCTCCACTTCTTCTTCAGATGCATCATCGCACTTATTGGCGACTACCACCTGGGGCCTTTCAGCCAGCTTCTCATTAAACTGGCGGAGCTCATCGTTTATGGACTTAAAGTCATCAATGGGATCCCTTCCGTCCTTGGAAGAAACATCCACCACGTGGATAAGGAGCCTGGTCCTCTCGATATGCCTCAGGAAGTCGTGGCCAAGGCCTGCTCCCTCATGGGCATTTTCGATGATACCGGGGATGTCTGCGATCACGAATGCCGTATCAAAATCCTGTACCACTCCTAAAACGGGTTCCAGGGTGGTAAAGGGATAATCTGCTATCTTAGGTTTCGCCTTTGTCATTACTGACAGGAGAGTGGATTTACCGGCATTAGGATAACCCACCAGTCCCACATCGGCTATGAGCTTGAGCTCGATATAAAGCTCCTTCTCCTCACCGGGGATACCGGCTCTTGCAAATCTGGGAGCCTGCCTGATGGCATTGGCATAATGCATATTTCCCAGGCCGCCTTTGCCGCCTTTTGCGATCACGACCTCCTGCTTATCCTCAGTCAGGTCAGCCAGGATCTTGCCGGTGTTGGCATCTTTTATCAGCGTTCCGACGGGAACGGCGATCCTTAAGTCCTCGCCGCCCTTGCCGTACATCTTCCTGTTCATGCCCTTGGCTCCGTCTTCCGCCACGAACTTATGCTTGAACCTGAAGCTCTGAAGGGTGCTTATCTTGGCAACGGCAACGAAAACAACGTCGCCGCCCTTGCCTCCGTCACCGCCGTCAGGTCCGCCGTTAGTTACGAACTTCTCGGTGTGAAAGGAAACGCATCCGGGACCTCCGTCGCCTGCCTTAACATATATCTTTGCGTGATCGATAAACATATCTCTTTATTCTTTCCCAATAGTTAAAGAAAGAGGCTGCCTCTGAAATAAGACAGCCTCATGATCTTTCTTAAAACCTGAAACAGGATCACTCAACGGGATAAACGCTGACCTGCTTCTTGTCCCTGCCCAGACGCTCGTACTTGACCTTACCGTCGATCTTTGTGAAAAGCGTATCGTCAGATCCGATTCCTACGTTCTTACCGGGATGGATCTTAGTGCCGCGCTGTCTGACAAGGATGTTTCCTGCGATAACAAGCTGTCCGTCGCCCTTCTTTGCTCCGAGTCTCTTGGATTCTGAGTCACGTCCGTTCTTGGTCGAACCCATTCCTTTCTTATGAGCGAAGAGCTGTAAATTCATCTTAAGCATTGCTTACACCTCCATGTGTCTCAATTGTCTTCAATAATGTTGATGTACTGTTCACCTTCGCCGTTGACTGAAGCTGCGAGAGTGATAAATCCGGTGTGGATGGTCTCGGCTATTACCTGGGCCCTGTCGCTTACCTTATCATCGGCAAATATCCACTGGGGGATAGTCACCTCTGCACTCACGTCTTCGCCTTCGACTATATTTGAAGAATCTTCCGTCTTAAGCCCGCAAACGGTCTCAAGGGAGTTGGCAAGCGTAAATATCAAAGTAGATGCGCCTGCGCAGACTATATCAGATCCTTCCTCCGAGTATCCCGCATGTCCGTTCATAAAGACCCCGGTGATACGGCGGCTGTCATCTCTGACGAATTTAACTGTGATCATACATCAAGGTTCAACTGTCCGATCAAGCGATTGCTGTGATACGAACGCGTGTGTAAGGCTGTCTGTGGCCCTGCTTTCTGCGGTAGCCCTTCTTAGCCTTGTACTTCAGAACAACGATCTTCTTGTTCTTGCCCTGCTTTACGATCTCGCCCGTAACGGAAGCCTTAAGATCAGCGCCGGCCTTGATACCGTTGTCATCAGCTACTGCAAGTACATCGTCAAATGTGACTGTCTCACCAGCCTCGCCCTCGAGCTTCTCAACGAAGATCTCGTCGCCGACTGCTACCTTGTACTGCTTTCCGCCTGTCTTGATAACTGCGTACATACTGTGTCCTCCTGTTCTTCCAGTCTCGCTGCTTAACTCGAGGCAGTGGCTTAAAAAAGCGCACATTTAAGAGCCCGGCGCATGCGGTCACCCGCATATACTACCATCCAGGGTCAATACTGTCAATCAGAAAATCAGAGCATTGCGAAAACAACTGCCGTATATATTACGGCGTGTACGATGCCCGGGATCAGGGAGTGGTCCGTGTGCCTTCTCAAAGGTATCAGGGACACAAAGGGAACTAAAGTGGATGTAAGCCCGGCAAAGCCCGCATAGAAGATATCCGTAAGCCTGAAAACGAGGCCGAAGATCATTGCGAATACCGAAGGGATCAGCATAAGAAGGAAGATCACCCTGTTGCCGAAATAAGAGCTTCCCCCCTGTCCCATATATCTGGACTTCCTGTCCGCATAAAGAAGAGCGGAAGAACACATAAGATCCAGGATAAAGATACAGGGAGCGATCACCATGGCCGGAAGATCCATGACCAGCTGAAGGTCCGTAAAGAGACGTAAGGAAAGAAAGACCAGAAGGACGACTGTCAACGAGATGAACAGAGGTCTCATGGGTCTTGTCTGCTTCTTTATATATCTGACCTTATTATCGAGGATAAAGCGGCTCTTATTAAAGGTCATTATTACCATAAATATCAGGGGCATCAGGCAGAGGGCGCAGGATGCATATGTCCTGAACTTCTCCACAAAGGTGGTGGCTATGGTACCGATGGCAAGAGCTATGGAGATACCTCCGATCAGGGCGGCTGAAAGCTTCTCCCCTTTGTGGATAGTCTCCTGCTTCATATCGGACATGATAAGGGGCAGGGCCGCCAGATAAAGGCACATACCCACAAGACATGTGAAGAAGGATATCAAAGCCCAGACATACCAGGCATTTATCCTGGAAAAGGAAGCATCCCTGATAGTCAGATCCTGATAAGTGGTGGAAAGATATCCTGCCAGCTCATTCTGAAACAGAGGCGAGAAAAGGAACTTATCTGCATCCTTTATCTTTGCGAAGGATAAAGAGAGATATCTGGTCTGTATATTATTTATATAGACCTTTGAAGAGAACTTTCCGCCTCTCGTTATGGGAGTTCCGTAGACCGTATCATCTCCCGAGATCCTCTCGTAGATGACCCGGGCGCTTCCCATGTCAGATACTTTGGAGGCATCATCCTTTCCGGCGAAGATGGCTATCTCCCGGGAAGGATAAGTCCCGCTCATGCCCTCCATGATCTCAGAAGCCGGCATTCCGGGGCACACGAGTACAAAGCCCTTTACCTCAGGCTGTTCCTTATATGCATCCACATAGTTAAATGCATATTCCCCCACTCCCATGATGATGTAGTTTCTCTCTTCGTCAAAAACGTAGGACTCATCTGCGGTCTCCACATCAAAGCCGATGGCATGCATGGAGTTTTCCATGGAGAGGACCGGGAAATTACTGTCGTCACCATAGACCAGGAGCACGGGATTTCTGGAGTTGGCGCTCCTTCCGGGAACGAGGCAGAGGATAAACATGACTAAAAGCGAGACCAGCATCATCGCGATGGCGATGAGAGTCATCATGCCGGGAGTCCTGTTTGTATTCTGGGGCTGTCCGTTCTTTTTCATCTTCCCTCTCTTACCATGAGCTCATCGCCCAGATGTCTTATATCTTCAGGTCCCAGGATAAGGATGATATCCCCGGGCTCTATCAGTTCGTCTATCCTGTCCTTCAGGTCTTCCTTAGACTCGAAGAACTCGGCATCGCCGCCTCTTCTGTTGATCTCATCGGCGATATCCTTGCTTGATATCTCTCCGGTATTGATCTCACGGTCGGAGAAGATCTCCGAAAAGAGAACCTTCCTGCAGGGCAGAAGGCTGATTACATAATCCTCGAAAAGGAGCTTGGTCCTGTTAAATGTCAGGGGCTGGAATACCACCAGGATATTGTTGTGGGGCATATGGGAAGCCGCATCGATAGTGACCCTTGCAGCCGTGGGATGGTGAGCATAGTCCACTACCACGTCACATCCCCTGTACTTGCCCTTCACCGTATATCTTCCGTCAGCTCCGCCGAACTCGTTAAGAGCCTTGATGATGGAATCCGGATCCGCTCCGTTTAAGTACGCGCAGGCAGCTGCGATAAGGGCATTGGCGATGTTGTGCTTTCCGGGGATCCGAAGGCTTGCCCGGCCTATCTTTCCGCCCTTAAAGACTATATCGAAAGAAGGAAGTCCTTCCTTAAACTCAATGTCTGCCGCTGTGAAGTCGGCATCAGATCCGTCGGAGGCGCAGGTCACTACGGAAGGGAATGCCCTTCCCGCCTTTTCGTAACGGCCCCGGGCGATCTCCAGGGACTTACTGATGTTTTTGTCTGTTCCGGTAACTACCACATATCCGTTGTCGTCCACCTTGTCCAGGAACTCGGCGAATACTTCGATAACGTCATCAATAGTGGGATAGCAGTCCACATGGTCGTGGTCGATATTGGTAATGGCCGCTGTGGTGGACCTGAACTGAAGGAAGGATCTTTTAAACTCGCAGGCCTCTGATACAAGGATGTCCTTGTTGGTTCCCAGCCTTACTGTGTTGTTTCCGAAAACGTCCAGCTCGGCCCCCAGATGCACTGTGGGATCCTTGCCCGCATCCATGAGCATAAGGGATGTCATGGAGGTGGTAGTTGTCTTTCCGTGGGTACCGGATATATTGATGACCCGGTCGTAGCTTTCTGTGATAAGGCCCAGGAATTCGGATCTGTCGAAGATCTTTATGCCCTTTTCGAGGGCTCTTCCCACCTCAGGATTCTTAGGGAGGATGGCTGCAGTCTTGACTATGTAGTCAGGAGCAAATTCATCGATATTCCCGCTCTCCTGGGTGTTATAGATCTTTATCCCGTTTTCTGCCAGCATCTCTGTCCTCTCGGAAGGATTCATGTCGGATCCTCCAACGGAAAAACCGTATCCTTTGGACAGAAGAGCCAGACCGCTCATGGATATTCCGCCTATCCCGATGAAGTAGATCTTCGATCCGGGGATAAGGGAACTAATGGCCTCATGTGACATTTTCAGCTACCTCGTTGTTAGTACTTTTCTCATTATACAGTACTTTAAGGATAATTGGCGTAAGTATAGAACTGATTATTATCAGCATGATGACGGATGTGGAATAAGCAGGGTCCAGCATACCAACCGTAAAGCCTCTCTGGGCAACGATAAGAGCCACTTCGCCCCTGGTCATCATACCGCATCCGATCTTAAGGGAATCCCTGCCCTTAAAGCCGCAGATCCTGGCCACAGCGCCGCATCCTACGACCTTGGCTCCCATTCCCACGATGACGAAGGCCAGCGAGAAGAGAAGTATCCCCATATTGAAGGAGGAAAGGTCATTCTGGATACCGATACTTGCGAAGAATACCGGTCCGAAGATCATATAGGAATTGATATCCATCTTGCGGGAGATGTAAGAAGAGTCCTTCAGGGAACTCAAGATGACTCCTGCGATGAAAGCTCCCGTGATATCAGCGACACCAAAGTATCTCTCAGCCACATAGGACAGCATAAAGCACATGGCGAGACCGATGATGGGGATCCTTCTGGTATGTCTGTGCTTTTTGTCATAGATCTTAAAGAGCCTGTAGACTATATATCCGAAGACAAGGCAGAAGACGAAGAAGAGTCCCGTCATGAGAAGTGTCTTCCCGATGTTCTGGGAAGGATCCTTAAAACCGATGACTATGGTGAGGACGATGATGCCTATTACGTCATCGATGATGGCTGCGCTCATGATGGTGGTACCCACCGTATCAGACAGCTTTCCCAGTTCCTTTAATGCTTCGACTGTTATGCCTACGGAGGTGGCCGTAAGGATAAGTCCTATGAAGACAGCCTTGAAGAATTCCTCGGAGCCCCAGGGAGCCGTTCCGTAAAAAACGAAATAAAGAAGGGTTCCCAGGATAAGGGGGATAAAGACACCGGCACAGGCAATGGCCAGGGCTTTGACGCCAGTTTTCTTAAGTTCCGAGATCCTGGTCTCAAGTCCTGCCGTAAACATCAGGATCATTACGCCGATCTCCGCCATCTGGCCCAGGAAATCCGAATACTGCACAAGTCCCAGGACACTGGGGCCTATGAGGATACCTGCCACGATCTCTCCAGCCACCTGGGGAGCTTTCAGCTTTCTTGCGCCAAGTCCGAAGATCTTGGCTGCGACGATTATTATCGCCAATGATTTAAATACCAGGTATTTTTCCATATCAGGTAAGTTCACCAACCTTTGCTTCCGTATAATCTATAAGATCCCGGGCCTTGAGCCTTAACTGGACTCCTCTTTGTCCGCCGCTTACACAGACTTCATCCAGCAAAAGGATCATCTCATCAAAAAATGTCCGAAACTTCTTTTTCATTCCCACAGGGGAACAGCCGCCTCTTATGTATCCGGTCAGGGGCAGGAGTTCCTTTACGTGGATAAGCTCCACTCTCTTCTCCCCGGCCAGCTTTGCAGCCTTCTTAAGATCCACCTCGTCGTCTACCGAGAGGCACAGGACAAGATATTCCCCACTCTCCCCCTTAGCTACCAAGGTCTTGAAGACCTCTTCGTAGGGGATATCAAAGAATTCGGCAACGTGATGACCGTCGAGATCGTTCTCGTCGTACTCATACTCCATCGCTTTATACCCGATGCCGGCTTTGTCCAGCATCCTCATAGCATTTGTCTTTTTCATTCCTGCCATACGACTTATATTATTACTCGCGCAAAATTAATCAAGGGGCAGGTTAATGATATAATTAACAAAAATCTTCCCCGGGGAGGCATCCATGCTTAACAAGAACTACCCATTACACGATATGAACAAGGTCTTCGACATGTTCGAGGAAACACTCCGGTCCGGCGGATGCGCCGACAACTCCATGGAGGAGATGCTCTTCTTAAATAAGCTCTTCGCCTCCCTCCCCGCAGAAGCCGTTGAATACGGAATGATGTTCCTGAACGGAAACCGGGACCTGCCTTCATCCTGCGATGAGATAATGCCCCTTTACATAAGGTTTGTAAGCTTTGCGGAATACCTTGAGAAGATCGAGAGCCTCCGGGATGTTCCTTCCAATATGACCACAGAAGCCATCATGGAGAGAAAGAAGATCATGGACTCACTGGAGGAGCATGAGCAGGCCTTCGGGAAACCTCTTCTGGGCTATAAGTTCAACAGCGAGAACAGCTCCCTTTCAGAGGACACCAAAGCAGAGGAAAACGAGGAGGAAGAAGGCGGAAATGCCCTTCATCTCATGAACAGTTCCGCAGCCATATTTGTCTGCGAAGACATCACGAAAACAGCCCTTTTCTACGAGACAAAGTGCGGCTTTAAGGCCTCCCACCTGGAGGATGAGGCCATGCCCCACATAAGGCTCACCAGGGACAACATAGTCATAAATCTGGTCCAGGGGGGAAAGTCCTTTATCTTAAGCAGGCTCTCCGTTTCAAAGTACGATCTTTATATCTACGCCAGCGAGCCTTTCCTTCTTCAGAATGAACTCAAGAGCGCTGAAGTAGTCATAAAAGAAGAGCTCCCCGATGCCCAAAGCGCCGAAAAGAGCCCTTTAAACCGCCAGTTTGTCTTTGAAGATAACGACGGAAGACTTATCTGCGTATCCCAGTCCACTGAGATAGTTTAAGTCAGGTCTTTTCAGTAATGACCTGATCTCCCCTTCTGACAAGGGAGGTGGCTTTTTCGATGGTTGGCCTGTCCATAACCATCATCCTTTTGCAGCCGCAGCACTCCAGTTTTATCTCAGATCCCACGGTCATTACTTTCCATTCAAAGCTGCCGCAGGGGTGCTTTTTACGCATCTTCACCACGTCATCTTTTTCATATTGAAAAAGGAAGAACTTTCCTGCCATCAATCTTTCCTCCCGAAGGTCACTCTGTCGTTACCCCCCAGATCTGTTAGGGTTGTAACATTGTTAAATCCCTGTTTTTCGAAAATATCCCTCACGGAAGGTCCCTGATCGTAGCCGTGCTCCACTATAAGGGCCCCTCCGTTTTTCAGTATCTTATCAGAAATGAAAGCCAAATGAAAATAGAACTTCAGGCCGTCCGGACCGCCCCTTAAGGCCAGTTCCGGCTCATAGGAAGCCACGTCTTTGGGGAGGGTCTTCATATCCTCATCATTGATATAGGGAGGGTTTGATATCACCACATCAAGAAGACCTTCAGAGGTGTAAGATGACCCGTCTGAAGCCAGAACATCCTCCGTGAGAAGGCTTATGAGCGTTTTATTCTGTTCCGGCACGAGGTTTTGTATGTTTAAAGAAGCACAATCGACAGCTTTTTCGCTGATATCTGACATAAAGAGCCTTATGTCCCTGCCCTTTCTTATCATTTCAAGAAAGACGGAAAGGCCTGCGCAGCCGGTTCCGGTACAGAGATCTGCGATCCTGACTGTCCCGTCTGGTGCCTCCGATACGGGGATTCTTCCTATATCTCCCAGGGGCATGTCATTACATCCCAGGAACTGAAGGGCTGTCTCAACTAAGATCTCGGTGTCGGATCTGGGGATCAGGACCCCGGGCACCACTTTGAAGCGGTCCTTAAAGAAATCCTTAAAGCCCAGGATATATGAGGCGGGCTCTCCCTTTTCCCTTCTTGATATAAAGTCCAGAAGCTCCTTTTCATCAGAGGCAAAGCTGATAAAGTCTTCAATTTCAAGACGGGCATCGTTGATATCAATGCCCGCCCGGATAAGTCTTTCTGTATATTGTTGTCTGCTGTTACCAGACATCGTCCTGTGCATTCTCGGGGATGACCGCCTGCATAGCTGCGATAGCAACTTCGATGATCGCATCGTCAGGCTCTCCGGTGGTAAACTTCTGAAGCCAGAGTCCCGGCTTTGAAAGTCCCCTGCATACGGGGTTCTTGTCGTGCTTGCCTACGAATCTTAAGATCTCAAAGGATACTCCGCAGATGATGGGGATCAGGATAAGTCTCAGAAGAGCATTTACAAGGATGCTGTCTGATCCTATGATGGCTCCCGCAATAGTGTAGATAAGGATCGATATGGCAAGTACTATGAACATAAATGCCGTACCGCATCTGGGATGGAATCTTGAATACTTCCTGATATTGGCGGTGGTAAGCTGCTCCCCGGCCTCGTAGCAGGCGATAGTCTTATGCTCTGCTCCGTGATAGCGCCATACCCGCTCGATACCTTCGATCTTTGATGACAATCTCAGGTAGATGAAGAAGAACAGCATCCTGAGGATACCTTCCACGATATTAAGAACGACTGACATCCAGGAAGCATCCCTTAACTCGTCGGACATGAACTTGGAAGCGATGCTGACGATCAGGTTGGGAAGCAGGATAAAGATACCGATGCTGATAAGGATACCCAGGATAGCGGAAAAGATCACCATCAGGTCATAGTGCTTCTCAAGATAATCATCCAGGGCAGACTTCTTCTTCTCTTTCTTTGTCTCGTCCACTACATCGGGAGCTCCCTCTTCAGAAAGCTCAGCAGATTTCATGAGGGCGCCGGTACCTGTTACCAGCATCTTCCAGAATCTTATACAGCCTCTGACAAAGGGTACCTTTTCGAAGAAGGTAACTCTTTCGCTCTGCTTTATCTCCTCAACATGGATGGTCCCGTCGCCTTTACGGACGGCTATGGAAGTCCTTCTGGGACCTACCATCATTATGCCTTCGATAAGGGCCTGACCTCCGATAGTGGTTTTCTTTATATCGCTCATATATGCTCCAATACTGATAATTTTCCTTACGTATTATAACACTATAACCCGCGCGTTATAAAGCAGGTCTGTGTCTTGCCGTTAATTTGCCTTACAATCAGGTAACAAAAAACGGACCGCAGTGACTGCAGTCCGTTTAAGTCTTTTGGAATAAGATCAAACTCTTCCCATTCTCTTGTTGAACTTGTCAACACGTCCGCCTGTATCTACAAGCTTCTGCTTACCTGTGTAGAAAGGGTGGCAGTTTGAGCAGATATCAACACGAAGATCGCTCTTCGTAGAAAGTGTCTCAAAAGTAGCACCGCAAGCACACTTTACCGTGACCATCTGGGTCTTGGGATGGATGTCGCTTTTCATGTTTTTCACCTCTTATCAAAGATATGACGCATACTCCTTGTGGCATGTATGTCATACCGGATTTATAGTAACTTTGAAATAATACTATCTTCGTCCTCTGTTGTCAATCACGAATCAACGGAAAAGGACTTTTTGGCCGATAATACAAAGGATGCATTGCTGGAGGTCCTCTTCATATAGTTGAGGACAGCCTCCGTAGCTGCCAGTGTATCCACGTCGGCGATAGCCTTTCTGGTGAGCCATACTGACTCCAGTTCCTCGGACGAAAGAAGGAGATCTTCTCTTCTGGTACCTGACTTGTCCACTGCGATAGCAGGATACATCCTCCTGTCGGCCAGCTTTCTGTCAAGTACGACTTCCATGTTACCTGTACCCTTGAACTCCTCGAAGATGACCTCGTCCATACGTGAACCTGTCTCGATAAGGGCAGTGGCGATGATGGTAAGGCTTCCGCCGAACTCGATGTTTCTGGCGGCACCGAAGAAACGCTTGGGTCCGTAGAGAGATCCCGGATCAAGACCTCCGGAAAGAGTCCTTCCGGTAGGATTGATAGTAAGGTTATAAGCTCTTGCAAGTCTTGTCATGGAGTCGAGAAGGATGACAACATCCTCACCCATCTCCACGAGTCTCATGGCTCTCTCGAGAACAAGCTCTGTTACCTTAACATGGTTCTCAGGTCTCTTATCGAAGGTGGAATATACTACTTCTCCCTTGATGGATCTCTGCATATCCGTAACTTCCTCGGGACGCTCGTCGATAAGAAGGACGATGACCTTGCAGGAAGGATTATTGGCGGTGATGGAATTGGCGACCTTCTGAAGAAGGATAGTCTTACCGGCCTTGGGAGGAGATACGATCATACCTCTCTGTCCCTTACCGATAGGACAGAACAGATCGATGATCCTGGTGGAAAGATCTTCCGCCTTTGTCTCAAGAGTAAGTCTCTCATCGGGATAGATGGCAGTGAGATGTTCGAACCTGGGCCTCTTCCTGATGATCTCAAAATCAGAATCCTCAGGGATCTCAACACCATTGACTGCAAGGACCTTTCTTAAGGGCGCATACTTATCCTTTCCTCTGGGAGGAGCAACAAGACCTTTGACCTGATCGCCTCTTCTAAGGCCCAGTCTCTTGATCATCTGTCCGGGAACATATGCATC
>JAGAFH010000015.1 GCA_017612755.1 Clostridiales bacterium | reverse complement strand
GAGAAGAAAAACTCTCTGATGTCTTCAGGCTTCTGGACGGGGAGACTGACGATCAGGAGATCGCCTCCCATACCGGCTCCTCCAACTTTGCGCTGCTCCTTAAATACGAGGATAAGGATTCTCTCGAAAAACGCCTGTGGGATATCATCGAAAAACTCGGGAAGACAGATGACCACCATCACTTTAATTTCCATGCCGGAGTAGTACTTCTGGAAGATGCTGCCAGCGGCAAGAAGTTCAAGCTCTCCAATGTGGATCTGGACCGCGAATATAATAACGCATGTAATGCCAGGATCGCCGGAGAAGACAATGACGATTCCAGCGTATATTTCTTTGACGAGAAGCTGGTGGAAGACCAGAAGTGGATCGACAGCGTACATGAATCCCAGGAAAAAGCTGTCGAAAACGAAGAATTCAAAGTCTATTATCAGCCTAAGTATGACCCGAGGACAGATGAGCTCCGTGGTGCAGAAGCGCTTATAAGATGGATCTCTCCCGAGTTCGGTTTCGTTCCTCCCGGAAAGTTCATACCTATCTTCGAACAGAACGGTTTCATTACCGAGATAGACCACTACATGCTCAGGCACGTGGCAAAAGATCAGAAGAAATGGCTGGATGAGGGATATGAGTGCGTTCCCGTATCGGTCAATATTTCCAGGGCGCACTTTATCGAAAACGATCTTGCAGATCAGATCAGAAAGATCGTGGAGAATGAAGGATGCCCCACATCACTCATCGAGATAGAACTCACAGAGAGCGCCTTCTTCGATGACAAGAAAGCAATGCTCAATACGATCTCAAAGCTTCAGTCCTTTGGCTTCGCCGTGTCCATGGACGACTTTGGTTCAGGCTACTCTTCCCTTAATTCCCTTAAGGATCTTCCTCTTGACGTCTTAAAGCTGGACTCCGGTTTCTTCCGGGACATCTCCACTGACGGAAGAGGTGAGATCGTAGTAAGCGAAGCGATCAGGCTTGCCAAGAACCTTAACATGAAGATCGTCGCGGAAGGCGTTGAGGTCAAAGAGCAGGTGGATTTCCTGGCCTCTGAAGGATGCGATATGATCCAGGGTTATTACTATGCAAAGCCCATGCCCGGAGAGGAATATCTTGAAAAGATGGTTAGAAACGGGATCCCGGAGAGAGAGGAACCGACACTGGGAGAAAGAGATGCAGACGAAAATGAACAGAACAGCCCGGAAGCAGAATGATAAGAGCAGAAAGATAATTCCGGTCATCCTGGTCCTCCTCCTGGTCCTTTTATCTGCCCTCTTATTCTATTTAGCCACCTGGCCCCGTTATCTAACGAAGCACTTTTATGGTGATATGACAGAAGAACTGAAAGACAGTGAGTTATATGAAGATCTGCAGAGCGGAAAGTCCGTCTGTTTTGTTGGCGACAGTATTACCGCTGGATCCTCGAACTGGGGTGTCACCTGGTTTGAACCTTTAAGACCGTATATCAAAGGCGATATCTCCAACGTCTCAGGTCCCGGTGCCACCACCGGAGACATTATCGCATGTATGGATACTATTCCGAATGCAGATATATATATCATCGCTATAGGCGTTAACGACGTTATGTTCCCCAACGATGCCGATTGCGCATCTACGGGCGAAGAATATGTTTCAAATCTGGAGATCATTGCCGATCATCTTTCTGTGATATCTCCCGGATCAAAGATCTATTTTATCGCTCCCTGGATACTTATAGAGTATCCCGAAGATGTTGATAACAGACGCAACGAATTTGCCGATGCATTAAGTGACTGGTGCAACGGGACTGACCGGATCTGCATAGACCCGTATCCGGTCCTTTATTCTGTTATTCAGGAGGAAGGATCCTCCCGTTATATGTATGATAACGTGCATCCCAATATAAGGCATGGGGTCGGCTTATACAGTTACGCTGTCTTATATCAGGAACATCAACGCCGGTCGGTATCCTGACCGTAATAGGCGTTTGCTCCGTGCTTCCTTAAGTAGTGCTTGTCCAGCAGTGTCTGCTGCATGGGGCCTCTGCCCGGCTCCAGCATAAGAGCATGAAGATCCATAAAAGCCACTTCTTCCATGACCACGGCATTGTGGACTGCATCAGCCGCATCCTTTCCCCAGGAGAAAGGTCCGTGGGAATTTACGAGAACGCCGGGGATCGATGCAGCATCTTTCCCTTTGAAGGTCTCAACGATAACGTTGCCGGTCTCTTTTTCGTACTCGCCCTTTATCTCTTCATCAGTCATGAGGCGCGTGCAGGGTATATCTCCGTAGAAATAGTCCCCCTGGGTAGTTCCCATGCAGGGGATCGCATGTCCCGCCTGGGCAAAGCTCGTCGCCCAGCGGGAATGCGTATGCACAACTCCTCCTATGGTCGGAAAATTATTGTAGAGGACCACATGGGTGGCAGTATCACTGGAGGGTTTCCACTTACCTTCCACTTTGTTGCCCTCCAGATCTACGACGACCATGTCGTCGGGAGTCATATTATCGTATTCAACACCTGAGGGCTTGATGACCACCAGGCCCTTTTCGCGGTCGATTCCGCTTACGTTGCCCCAGGTAAAAGTTACCAGACCGTACTTCGGTAATAGCAGATTCGCTTCACATACTTTCTTCTTCAGTTCTTCCAGCATCTTAGTAAACCTCCGTCGCAGTCTTTTCTACCTTGAGAGCGTCCTTATACTTTGTAAGGAACGATCTGAATCCTGCGACATCTTTCTCATCTGCCATTATAGTCGTGCTCTTCGAATCAGAGAAGACATTATTATCAAGATAATCAGGAAGCGTCTCTCCCTCTTCCTTCCAGAGCATATAACCGGCCAGAAGCGCCATACCGTAAGGTCCGCCTTCCCCTGCCGTCTCCATAACGGAGACCGGAGCATCTACAGCTGCGGAAAGCATCTTCTGTCCCACCTCGGGAGTCTTAAAGAAACCTCCGTGACCGTAGAGCTTGTCTATGGTGACATTTTCAGTGCCCTGGAGGATATCCATTCCAATCTTAAGTGTTGCAAGAGCGGAAAGAAGATGGGTCCTCATAAAGTTGGCAAGGGTAAAGCTGCTGTCTGGGGTCCTCAGGAATACGGGACGTCCCTCATCAAGATCCGTTACGCCCTCGCCTGAGAAATAGTTAAAGGACATGAGCCCGCCGCAGTCCGGATCGCCTTCCAGAGCGATCTTAAAGAGCTTTGTAAAGAGTTCTCCCTTATCAGCCTTTATTCCCATGAGTTCTCCGAACTCGCCGAAAAGGTTTACCCAGGCATTTATATCAGATGTACAGTTATTGCAGTGTACCATGGCGACAGGAGCGCCGTCAGGCGTAGTTACCATATCGATCTCCCGGTGTACCCCCAGATTGTGATCTACAACGATCATGGCAAAATCCGAAGTACCGGCACTGACATTTCCGGTACGGACCCGTACGGAATCCGTAGCCACCATTCCGGTTCCTGCATCTCCTTCGCAGGGAGCTACGGGGATACCGGGCTTAAGATCGCCTGTGGGATCAAGGAAAAGCGCGCCCTCTGAAGTCAGGACACCTGCATATTCTCCGGCAGAAAGGACTCTCGGAAGGATGTTGCGAAGATCCATTCCCGTAAGGGCATCAAACTTAGCGATAAGGTCTTCCCTGTAATCGCATGTATCGCTGTCGATGGGGAACATGCCGGATGCTTCTCCCACACCCATGACCTTCTCGCCTGTAAGACGGCGGTGGATATATCCGGCCAGAGTCGTCAGAAAATCTATATCCTTAACGTGGTCCTCTTTGTTCAGGTATGCCTGATAGAGATGGGCGATGCTCCAGCGCTGGGGAATGTTAAAACCAAACAGATCCGTCAGTTTCTCTGCAGCTTCTCCCGTGATCGTATTTCTCCAGGTGCGGAAACCGGCCAGCTGGGTCCCGTCCTTATCAAAAGGAAGATATCCGTGCATCATGGCAGATATTCCGATAGCACCCACCGTATCAAGTTTCTTACCGTATCTTTTGAATACGTCTTCCTTAAGGCTTGCAAAGCATCCACGGATGCCTTCATGGATCAGGTCTGTAGAATATGTCCAGATACCGTCAACAAGCTTGTTTTCCCACTCGAATTCTCCCGAGGCCACGGGTATATGATCCTTATCAATAAGGACAGCTTTTATCCTGGTCGATCCGAGTTCTATTCCAAGGGCAGTATTCTTAAATTCCATCCTTGATCCTCCTTTAGGGTTCCTTTATTTCTTAAATGTCGTCAGATGTCTTCTATTATACGGGAAAGAGCAGATCCCGTTTCGTTTCCGGGATCTGCCTCCCGCATCAATCAAACAACCAACAACTCAACATCTCAGATTACTTCTTGTTCTTGTTCTTTCTGGAGAGGATAACGCTCTGGACAAGAAGGAAGATACAGAGCATTGCTGCAACTGTAATATTGGTCCACCATGCCTCGTCAAGTCCCAGCGAAGCAACTATCTGCTTGATGGTGCTGAGTGAAAGGACTCCGAAGAGTGTACCTGCGATATTTCCGACACCGCCTGTCAGCATCGTTCCTCCGATGATGGATGATGCGATGGCATTCATCTCGGCGCCGCTGGCGTGGGAAGGAGATCCTGATCCTACATGCATGAAGTAAACGAATCCTCCGATACCTGCGCAGAGACCGCAGAGAAGGTGTGCCATAAACTTAGTAAATCTTACGTCGATACCCAGCATATTGGCACTCTGGTTGTTTCCGCCTACTGCGTAGAAACTTCTGCCGAGCTTTGTCCATCTGAGCATTACGAAAAGAACGATAACTACGACCAGCGCCACGATAACTCCGATCTCAACGTGGGCAGGAACGTACTTGCCTGCCTTGTTGGTCGCGCCAAGTCCGGGAACAGTGATCCTTACGGCTTTAAGGGCCTGGAACTCTGCATTTTCGACGTTGAACTGGGTGGCATTTATTATGGTGGTCATACCTTTGGCAAAGAACAGTCCCGCCAAGGTGACAATGAAGGGCTGGATATTAAGATAAGCTACCAGGAATCCCTGTACCAGACCAAAGGCAAGGCCGATACCGAGAGCGATGAGAAGTGACGTAAATACACTTCCTCCGTGGAAGTCCAGATGGACGGCGCATGCCATACAGACGAGGGCTGTTACCTGACCTACGGAGATATCGATACCGCCGGTGATCATTACCAGGCTCATGCCGCAGGAAAGGACGATGAGCGCTGCATTTTCGTTAAGGATATTGAGGAAGGACTGGGGCTTTGCAAAGCCTTTTCCTATGAATACTACTGCACAGATATACATCACCACGAATACGATGATAGTTATCATGAGAAGGATGGCAGT
>JAGAFH010000121.1 GCA_017612755.1 Clostridiales bacterium | reverse complement strand
CATGAGCCAGTCGGCGTTGTTGACCATCTTGGCCTTTCCCTCGCCGAATTCGATGAACTTCTCCATCTGCTTCTTGAAGCACTCGGCGTTATGGTCGATATCTTCTCTTGTAAGCATCTTTCTCATGTCGGTCCTTCCGGTAGGATCACCGATCATGGTAGTACCGCCGCCAATGAGGGCGATGGGCTTGTTGCCTGCCATCTGAAGTCTCTTCATAAGTGTAAGGGCCATGAAATGACCGGCCGTAAGAGAGTCGGCTGTACAGTCAAACCCGATATAGAACGTTGCATTTCCGGAATTTATAAGATCACGGATCTTCTCTTCATCCGTAACCTGGGCGATCAGGCCTCTTGCCTGTAATTCTTCAAATATCTGCATCTTAATGCCTCCATTTAAGTCATAAACTCAATGATTATATCATATTTGTTAATAAATTACTTGCCTGCCCAGAGCATGCAGTAAGCCTGGGTCCTGGCCGCAAAATTGTTAAGTTTCAGAAGCTCTCTGACCTGGTCCTTTGTATACCAGGCCGCCTCTATCTCCTCCTCATCCGAAGTGCTGGGAGAGAACTCTCCTTCTGCCACGCAGATAAGGACCTTGCTCATCTCATTGGTGATACCTACTCCGCTGAAGCTCTCAGGCCAGACATCAGAGATCTCTACAAGGGAAAGACCCGTCTCCTCCCACAGTTCCCGCTTTGCCGCCGTAGCCTCATCCTCACCGGGATCTATAAGGCCTGCCGGGAAGTTATAGGCAAATCCCCCTACAGCCATGCGGTATTCCCTGTTTAAGAGGATCTTCGTATTATCCCTGTCGTGGACAATAAGGACAACAGCTTCTGCCTTTCTGCTGCTGATGTCCTCAAAGGTCTTCATATCTTTATTTCTGGAGACCATCTCATAATTCTTGATATTGCCGAGAGCCGTCTTATACCTGAGGTCATATCTTGTGATAAATCTTCCTTCGTGAACTTTGGAAAGTCCTTCAAATTCCATAACAAATAACTCCGATCAGTATTTCTTTCCGTTCTTTTCGCCCTGCTCCCGGATATGCTTATACTTATCCCGGTCCTTACGGGAAAAGCCCATCCTCTTCTCGAAGACTTCATCTGAGGCCACGGAATATCCGAAAAAGCCCAGCTTTTCGCCCAGCAGGAAATATTCGCCGTGATTATATGCCACCAGTTTTGCTTTATCAAGGCAGAGCCTTCCGGTGTCATCAAGAAGATAACTGTCAGCCGTAACAGCCACGATCTCCGCCAGGAACATATCGTGGGATCCCAGTTCCGTAACGGACTTGACCTTACAGGAAATGGAAACGGGAGCCTCCTTGATGGCATATGCATAAGAAAGGCCGGAAGCCTTAACGGCAGTAAGAGAACAGGATGAGAACTTATCCTCATCTGCGCCGGATATCACGCCGCATCGGTCGCAGGCCTTGCACAGGGACTTGTTTACCAGATTTATGACAAACTCACCTGTCTCCGATATCATCTTATGGGAGAAGCGGGATTTTCGTACCGAGATGGTGACCATAGGGGGCTCCGAGTTAACGGTTCCGGCCCAGGCGATGGTCAGGATATTAGACCTGCCCTCCTTGTCGCCGCAGGATACCATAACTACAGGTACCGGATTTAAGATAGTTGAAAGTCCTACATCGATCTTGTCATGTTTAGCCATAAAAATACTCCGATCAGTTTAATGGTAATGTTATTGAGAATAATTCATTCTGAAGAAGGAAATCCTTGAATTCAATGCCTCCCGAGAAGCCCACCAGCTTACCGTTCTTCCCAATTACCCTGTGACACGGAACGATGATGGGCACCGGATTCTCACCGCAGGCGGATCCTACTGCGCGGGTCAGCTTTCTTGCCTGCTTTATGTCGTTTCCGCAAAGTTTCAGGGCGATATCTTCGTAGCTTACGGTAGCGCCGTAGGGTATCTTCTTGATCTCGTCCCAGACCTTGAGCTGGAATTCCGTAGCCTCCCCGGGCCTGACATTTATATCGAAGGTATCCCTCTTCTTAAGGAAATATTCACGAAGTTCAAGATAAGCCCTACAAAGCTCTGCCGGCATAAAGTCAAGATCCGCAGGTTCGTAGTCGTACTCCGGGGAATTTCTGGGCTTAAGGCATAAAGAACCATCCAGAAGCCCTGCATAGTCGGCACAGCGGCGGGCAAATATATCATCTATCTCCTTCCCGTAGCTCAGGAAAGTGATCTTATCCACATAATCGATACCCCCGTAAACAGCCAGTACGCCCCTCTGGAAAGGAACGAAGCACACATTATATCTGGAATACATGGGAGCCGTAATATAAAAAAGCCCTGCATCGGAATAAACGGAACCGGTCTTGATCTGATCATGAAGCAGTGCTTCCTGTAAAAAGCCATTATCCGAGAAAGCGCTGTCGGCAGCAGAATCATCCACTGATGCTTCCACAGACACCTTAAAGACAGACATATCAAGGAACAGATGTCCGAGGAGCAGATCGAGAAAAGACGTAAGATACCGGTCAGAAGAAGAACGGATAAGTTCAACAAAGGCCCTGTCATCTTTAGGAAACCAGATGACCTTGGCTGCCACCTCTATGTTCCCCTCTTCATCCTTGTAGACGAACATATCCAGAGATGCAGAATCAGAGATCTTACGAAGCTCATCCTCGATATGGGAGATACTTCCGGAAAGAAGTCCGGCCGCCTTAAGCTTCGGCGCATCAGATATCTTGACCTTTCTCATCTTCATGGCAGGCATTCCTCCATTTCAAATGACTCTGTCTCAAGCTGTCCCGTAAAGTAGGAAGAACAATAGGAATTCACGGAGATATATTCCGACGATTCACTATTGGGACAGACCACCATATCGTCCATAGCATCCTCAAAGAGCATCTCGAAAGATCCGAATTCATCAGATAAGTACATCTGATCCCATACGGAAGGCGTTGAAACACAAGGGAAATATCCT
>JAGAFH010000120.1 GCA_017612755.1 Clostridiales bacterium | reverse complement strand
CTCTACTCTTAAGTCTTCTATGTCTTTGGAATTCGTAAGCTTCTTGATCTTCTCTTCAAACTCCGAACGGATATTTGAAAGGGATTCTCTTAAGTCACTCATGCCTGATACCCTCCAAATCTTTCTTTTTAACTAAATAAATATATCACAATCACCTTTGTATGTAAAAGTTATAATCTTTGATATAATACTTTACATGAAAAAGGACGGGGATCTTAGACTTACAAAACGAATCTTTTGCCTGATGATCGTATTTACGGTCGTCTTTTCCTTGTTCGGCACAGTTTTTGCCAACTCCCTTCCCGAGCCCACCATCCACCTTTCAACGCTTAACGCACCCAAAGGTAGGGATTACTTTATCGTCATGTTCCACGAGCCCCATGCAGGCCTTATGGATAACTATTTCTATGATGACGGTAAAGATAATGCGGATGCTGTTTCAAAGCTCAATGACTTTCTTTCTGACTATGAGGATCCGGACGGTCTTACCGCCTCATCCACCACCAGACTGAACAACGGTAATACAAGGATCCCCTATTACGGCTTTTCCGCTGCAGACAGGGACCTTAGGATAATGGTCTACTATCCCGACAACGGTGAATATGTTATATCGGATATCTTCCATATCGAAGGCAGATATGAAGAATACAGCGTGGATCTTTCCGGGACCGGGCCCAGGATCAAGGTCAGAAATTACACAGATACATATAACAGAAAGAACATGATCTTAGTCATGGCCTTAGATCTTGCATTCACCCTTGTTGCGGAGACAGGTCTCGCCATAGCAATGGGCTATAAGTCAAAAAAGGAGGTCAGGACTATCTTCCTCACAAACGTGGCTACCAATATGACAGCCAACGTTCTGATCTTTATCTTTATAAAATACTTCGTTTTCTTCCTTTTACTTCTGGAGGCAGGCATTATCGCCGTAGAATATTCGGTCTATAAGAGGGTCGTCCCTAAGGAAAGAAAGAGATCCACTCTTTTTGCGTATGTACTGGGCGCAAACCTGTTCTCTGCCCTTTTCGGTATTTTCGCCACAGGGCTCGTTTATTATTTCATCAAGATGTGATCCTTAAAGAAAAGGATTGGTGGCTTTTTCGATATTAAGCGTGGATGAGGGACCGTGACCCGGAAGGACCGTGTAGTCTTTTTCTATGGACTTCAGCATCTCAAGGGATCTCTGCATCTCTTTGTAGTCACCATCGTAAAGGTCCGTCCTGCCGATAGAACCCTTAAACAGAAGATCTCCCGTAAACATGACGTCCCTCAGGTCTTCCCTTTCCGTATCCTCGAAGATGATGGCGCACTGGCCTTTACAGTGTCCCGGTGTATGAAGAACGGTTATCTTAAGACCGTCAATTACTCCGCCGTTCAGATCCATTATATCTTCCGGGGTTATATCAAAGGTCTCAGGGCCTGCAAAATCAAGAGAGCAGTTCTTTCTGGGATCTTTTAGACATATGGCGTCCTCAGGGTGGATATAGACCGGCACATCCGGAAACTTTTCACTCCACAGGCCGCAGGCAGCCAGATGGTCAAAGTGGCCGTGGGTAATGATGATGCCCTTAAGTTCCTTTGCCTTAAGTTCATCAGCCGCCCGGCTCATAAATACTGCATCAGGCTTACAGGACGGATCGATCAGAAACCAGCATGCGTTCGATATAAGAACATACATATTTGACCCCAGAGGGCCGTAAGGAAATACTTTTACTGTCATAGGCTGATATATCAGTTCTCTTTAAGCCACAGACGCCAGTCGAAGTCACCTCTGTCGATAGCCAGGATAAGTGTCTCGGCTGTAGCAAGGTTCGTGGCATAAGGGATGTTGTTGTAATCGCAGACATTAAGGAGTTCGTGGGCGTCCTTAAGCTGCTGCTCGTTTCTGCCGTCCCTTAAGTAGATGACGCAGTCGATCTCATTAAACTGGGCTCTTGCAGCCAGCTGCTCAAGGCCGCTGGAATAATCAACGGAAAGTCCTGACACTTCGATATCTACCGCAGACTTAAGATACTTGGCGGTGTTATATACGGAAATAAGCTGATGTTTAAGTAAAAGGGTCTTATATGCAATACAGAAATTGACCAGTAACTCATTCTTACGGTTATCAGCCATCAGGACGATCTTCATAACAGAACCTCTTCATCTGAAATCTCTTATATAATTTTATAGAAAATCAGTACTATTATCAATTGAAATTTGCATAAACTAATCAGTAAAAAACTGATTTTTTGACAAAAAGATCAGTCTTCCGTATCGTCATCGTCCGCCACTACGGGAGTCGGTACAGGCGTAGGGATAAAGAGATCCACGTCATCGCCTATCTGGGGATATGACTCAGGAACACTGGCGGAATAGCTCTCCGGAACTCCGAAATAAGCTGCCAGCAGGTCTCTTGCGATGATAGCCGTAGACTTACCCCACTCACCCCTCTCAACAACAAGGGCGATGGCAACTTCAGGGTTATCAGCAGGAGCATAGCAAACGAAAAGACCGTTGGAATACTCCTTGTGACTCTCCTCGTAACCTGTCTCGGCGGTACCGGTCTTACAAACAACAGCGATGGGGAAATCGTAGAATGTCTCCTGGGCCGTTCCTTCCCACATGGAAGTACCTGTAACTACGCATCTCATGGCAAATCTTACTGCCTCGATATTATCCTCGTCGATACCCAGAGCTGTTGCCGGCTTCTGGCCCTGGTAAAGGATAGATCCGTCCGAAGCCACGACGCTGTCCACAACATAAGGTGTCACCAGCTCATTGGTGGCAATAGCCGCCGTATATCTGCAGAGCTGCATGATGGTAAAGCAGTTATCGAACTGTCCGATGGCCGACTGGGCAGTATCCGCCGGGAACCAGGTCCTGTCGTACTCACTTTCGCGGAGAAGCCTCTTCATCTCACGGGAAGCCCTGATACCGCAGATCTCACCGGGAAGGTCGATGCCAGTATATTCTCCCAGGCCCAGTCTCTCGCCCATAGCATCGATATTGTCGATACCCGTCTCAACTCCCAGTCTCATGAAATAGATGTTACAGGATGTGGCCATTGCTGAGTTAAGGTCGAGAGTGCCGTGTCCCGTATCAGGGAACTCCAGGCATTTGAACTCCCAGCCGCCGATATCGATAGGGCTTTCACATCTTATGTAATCAGATCCCGGGAAGATAACGCCTTCTTCAAGCCCCGCAAGGGCCGTACACATCTTAAAAGTGGAACCGGGAGCATACTGGGACATGATGGCCCTGTTCCAGAGGGGCATATCTTCAGCAGTGATATCCTCATACTCTCCGATACCCAGGTAATACTCCAGCTGCTCCTGGGCCTGCTTATCACCATACATGGAAAGGACGAAGTCATTAGGGTCGAAATTGGGATAAGATCCCATAGCTATGACCGCTCCCGTATTTACGTTCATCATAACGAAAGCACCTGCATTGGCAGTCTTATAACCTGTTCCCTTCAGCTGTTCAGCTATCTCGGCATCTTCGATATACTGCTTCATAGCCTCGATGCCCACTCTCTGAAGATCGGAATCTATGGTAAGGTTTACTGTGGCTCCGGGCACGGGATCAACACCGTAATCCGAGGGGAAGAACAAGCCGTCTTCCGCCTCTTCAGTCCAGATATTATAAGACGAGATACCGGATTGACCGTGAAGATATCTCTCCATCTGGGACTCGACACCGGACTGGCCTACCAGGTCGTCGTTACTGTATCCGTAAGGCTGAAGTGTAGCCAGGGTCTCCTGGGAGATCCTTCCGACATATCCCACCACATGACAGGACAGCTGGGCCAGGGGTGTATAGACCCTTCTGTAGTCTACACCGCTGATGATGCCCATATATTTGTAATTCTGTTCCGTCAGAAGCGTAATAAGTTCCTGTGGAACGTCTGTAGCGATCTCGATAGGTGTTCCGGTTACAAAGGACCAGTTATCCTGGAATATCTGGTATCTGATCCTTATGATCCTGTAGGCCTCATCCTCCGTATAGTTGGGATCGATGCCGAAAAGGTCACGAAGGTAAAGGAAGAATACCTGGGGATCAGTCTTTACGTAATTATCGGAAAATGTAACGATAACGCCTTCTGTGTAGTCCTGAAGATCGAAAAGGTTATGGTTTGTCTGCCAGAGCCTGATCTCATCCTCGCTCTTCTTAAACTGGAAAGGTTCCACAGCAAAATACTCATCCAGGTCACATACGGGGATACAGTTATAATCATCAAAAAGATAACTGAGCTCCAGGAGCATGGCATTAAAGTCATCATCATCCATAAAGGCATTGGAGATCATCAATGTGTTTACTGATTCGGTAGTGGCAAGGGTCACGCCGTTACAGTCAAGGATATCTCCTCTGGGAGCATTTACGATATACTGCCTCTGCATACCTTCCGAAGCTGCAGAGATCGTCCTCTGATATCCGGAGAACTGAAGTTTGGCAGTCATTACAAGGATAACGGCGCCGATGACGCAGAAAATGAAAGACAGAACGAAATATCTGTTTGTCAGGGCGTCGAAGAGTTGTTTTCGTAATGAATTGTTCTCCTTGCCCTCACGCCTGGTGGTAGGATTCAGATCGTCAGCCATAACTGCTCCCCTCCTTTCTCCTCGTCGATAAGAGCAGTATTGACGCCCTTCCTGTAAGGGCCTGCGAACTTAAGGAGCAGGATGATGGGTACCGAAGCGATCATGTTTAACAAAAGCTGCGGCAGTATGGAATGTAAGATTATGGCGCCGAAAGTAAGATTATAAGTGGTGCCCAGGGCGATCCTGTGCCATAAGAAGATAGCCAGATGTCCCGCGATCTTGTAGCAAAGGGTTATAAAAGCCACGGCGGCAAATGCAAAGAGGACATTTCTCTTCATCTTCACCGTAAAGAATGACGCACCCACAGTACCCGCCAGGAAAAGCACCAGGAGTCCGATAGCGCATGTAACTACGGGTTTCCCGTCGATACCGGTTATGGAAGGGCTGGAATAATAGTCCCTCAGGATACCCATAGCGATACCGATAACGGCTCCGTCCTTAAATCCGAAAAGGTACCCGGCAAGGACAGTAAACACCAGCATCAGATCAGCCACCTGGCCCCCAAAGGAGATGACCCTGGGGAAAGTTACCTGAAAACTGGCTATCAGGAGAACATATACGGCGTATACCAGGATCTTCCTTATGACAGGACCCCGGTTCATGAATCCGTCTCCCCGGAATCGTCCGACTCATAAGTAGGTGTAAGATCACCGGACTCGCGAAGTTCTGTCTGCTCCTCGATAACGGAGAACGGTATCATAACGAAAACATCGTTAAGATCTGCTATATCAGTATAGGGCCTTAAGGTGGCCGTGATATTTAAAGGATCCGAATAGTCAACGCTCTCGATAGTTCCGATGGGAATACCCTGGGGGAATAGTCCGCCGTCACCGGATGTAACGATCTCAGTTCCCTCTTCAAGGACCACATCGGGATCGATGCCCGTAACAAGACAGAGACCGTCGTTCTTCAAAGCTGCGTCACCGGAAACAGTAACGCCCGCGCCGTTTACGGCATTGACCTTTCCGCTTACTACAAAGCCTTCATGGGTCAGGGGCAGGACCTTACTTTCATTGGTGTCGATCTCAATGACCCTTCCGATAAGGTTCATACGTACGTCAACGACAGCATAGGAGTCGCCGGCCTCCAGCATTACGCCGTCAGAGTTTCCGAGGGCGATCCTGATAACGGAGAACCACTCGTCCGCTTCCCTTGAAAGGACAGCTGCGCCGTAGATGTCGTAATTACTGAATGTATCCCTGATATGGAATGCGTCCTGAAGTTCCTCATATCTGATAAGGGCTTCTTCAGACTGGGTAAGCTGATACTGAAGCTCGGCTATCTCCGCTTTGAGCTCCTCGTTTTCATTTCTTATGGCAATACCGTCTGTGATGGCGGCCCAGAAATCTGACAAAGTATTGCCCGATGATTTAACAAGCCTTTGTACGGGGGCTGCGATGCCCCCCACAGGCTTCAGAGTCTTATTTAAAGGGCTTCCGGGAAAAGCACCGAATATTACCGCGGCGATCAGAATGAGCACCCCGATAAGTATTATCAACCATTTTTTTCTCAAAAGGCCCCGCAACGGTAAAACCTACTTTCAGGCATTCTTACCGCAGCACTTCTTGTACTTCTTACCGGATCCGCAGGGACAGGGATCGTTTCTTCCGATATGCTCTGAGTGAGCGATATTTGCCTCTCTGTACTCTCTGGCGATCTCAGCGGTCTTGGCATCGTCAAGAACGTTCTTCCAGGATGTCAGCTTAAAGAGCCATGTGGCCTTTGCGTCTCTCATGTTGTAGTAGAGCTTCTCATAATCGATATCGAGTTCAACGTCTGTATCATCTTCTACGTTTTCAACATCAAGCTCGTTCTTCAGGGAAGTCTTTATGCCGTCAAGGAAACCTACAAAGATATCCATTGTGTCCTTTGTAAAGCCCAGCTTTGCTGCCAGCTCGGAAGCCTTGCCCTTACGGAACTCTTCGTTCTCGGGGAAAGCTGTAAGGATCTTGTCGTAGGCATCCTTTTCCATTGAATAGTACGTATTGATGTACTGTGCGTAGGAGTTCTGGTCCTTGATAGTCTCGGATCTCTCGATCCATGTATCGTAATACTTGCTCATTTGTTAATCCTCCGTTGTGATCAAAGTTTAGCTGCTATAGCCTTCAGGAATTCTTCTGTATTAACGACATTCTTCTCGGGGATGTCGATAAGGTTCTTAAGGTCGCCTGTGATGGTGCCCTCCTCGATGGTCTGTATAGATGCCTTTTCGAGACGGTCAGCAAAGTCCTCCAGATCGGGAAGTTCATCCATCTGTGCTCTCTTTCTGAGGGCGCCGGACCAGGCAAAGATAGTTGCCATGGGGTTGGTGGATGTTGCTTCGCCCTTGAGATACTTGTAGTAGTGTCTGGTGACAGTACCGTGGGCTGCCTCGTACTCATATACGCCGTTGGGTGAAACAAGAACGGAAGTCATCATGGCAAGGGAACCGTTGGCTGAAGCCAGCATATCGCTCATAACGTCTCCGTCGTAGTTCTTGCAGGCCCAGAGGATACCGCCCTCATTTCTCATGATCCTGGCGACAACATCATCGATAAGAGTATAGAAATACTCGATGCCTGCCTCTTCGAACTTTGCCTTGAACTCATTTTCGTATACTTCTGCGAAGATATCCTTGAACCTGTGGTCGTATGTCTTGGAGATAGTATCCTTTGTGGCGAACCAGAGGTCCTGCTTGATATCAAGAGCATATGTGAAGCAGGCTCTTGCGAAGGAAGTGATGGACTTATCCGTATTGTGAAGTCCCTGGATGATACCGGGCCCGTCAAACTCATGGATGACCTTTGTCTCTTTTCTTCCGTCAGGATATGTAACTACAAGTTCAGCCTTGGCTGCGCCCTCAACACGGAGCTCGGAATTCTTGTATACGTCTCCGTATGCATGTCTTGCAATAGTGATGGGCTTCTTCCAGCAGGATACGAAAGGCGTGATGCCCTTTACAAGGATGGGAGCTCTGAAGACAGTACCGTCAAGCATTGCCCTGATGGTACCGTTGGGGCTCTTCCACATCTCCTTGAGGTTATATTCAGTCATTCTCTGGGCATTGGGAGTGATGGTGGCACACTTTACTGCTACACCCAGTTCTTTAGTTCTGTTTGCAGAATCTATTGTTACCTGATCGTCGGTCTTGTCCCTGTTTACAAGTCCCAGATCGTAATATTCTGTCTTAAGGTCTACGAAAGGACAGATAACGATGTCCTTTATCTGCTGCCAGATGATCCTTGTCATCTCATCGCCGTCCATCTCTACAAGCGGCGTCTTCATGGAAATCTTTGCCAAAATGATTATCCTCCTGATCTCTTACTGCTAAAATAACTTATTTATTTTAAGGCAAGGGGGATAATCAGTCAATAAAAGATGTTGGGCATATATGCGTTAATGGTCAGCTGCAGGCACGGACGATAAGCGTCTCCAGGGCCAGTCTTTCATCCGCAAGTCCCTTCTTTATGTCGGCATCTGTCTCATAGAACCCGATATAGAGTTTTATGAGCTTGTCCATAGTGAACTTAGGGCACTGCCTGATAAGCTTGTCAGCCACGAAATCCCGGACCTTCAGCCGCTTCATGATCTCATCTTTCCGTCCCAGTTCCTTGGCACAGATGAGCATCTTTAAATGTCTGGCGATCATGACCCTGATCATGGGGAGAGGCTCTTTCATCCTGATGAGGTTATCCGTGTACATAAGGGCATCTTTGGTGTTTTTATACCCTATGGCATCAGTGATCTTAAAGACCGTACCCTGTATATCCGGAGGACAGAGTTCTTCAACGATATCCATAGTTACTTCATCAAGACCGGATCCGTTACAGTAAAGGATTATCTTGTTAAGCTCGCCGTTAATGAGCCTTAAGCTCTTATTGCATCTGGAGATTATGCTCTCTTCTGTTTCAGTATCTGTCTTGAGACCGGATTTTCCAAGGACCTTCGAGATATGGGACAACAGTCTTTCCTCATCCTGGAAACTGAACTCGGCAATGACTCCGTTATCGGTAAAAGCCTTTACCAGAGCCTTTTTCCTGTTATCGATCTTAAGGGTGGATATAATGAGGATTCCGGTATCAGGGATATCATTTACAAGGGATATGACATCTTCAAAGTAAGCGTCCTGCTTACCGTCCTTCTTCTCGTCCTTATTGTCGCTTTTTCCGAAGATGTTGGCATTTTTAACATAGACTATCCTTTTCGAAGACATCCACGGGGGAAGCTCGATATTGGCTCTCACCTGCTCCACGTCCATGGTATTCCCTTCACAGTCTATCTTTACATAGTCCATGGTCTCGGCGCCTTCAGAGAGATAATGCTTCTTGACGATCCCCATAAACTGGCCCACAAGGAATTCCTCCTCACCATAGATGAGGATGTTTCTCAGATCTTTTCCGTATCTAATGAGATCTGCAAGTTCCTTAGACTTTAATACCGCCATTTATTCTCCTATATTCTCCCAGAAATTCTCCGTATAGTAGGCCGGATCATCTTCATACATACCTAACACAGTGATCTCATAGACTCCCGCTTCTTCAGGAAGGTAGATATATCTGTCATATGTCTCAACATCCGAGTCATCTGAACAATAATGCCTGTCAAGGGCCGGAAGATCCCGGCCTGCAAAGTCTACTCTTGAGACCCAGTACTCGGCTGAACCCCCGTACCCGCCGTTTGCTTCTTCATCACTGGTACATAATTCAGCCATGGCATCAACAAAACTGTCAAGCGTGTCGTAATCGACAAAATCTTTTGTATCAAGGTAAAGAGAAGCCGCGATAAATACCGTATAATCGCTGTTGGAAGCAACGAAGAACATATTGTCATAATCCTGGAATATATAGCTGTAGTAATAGTTATTCGGTGCCAGGAACCTGAAGCCTGAAGGCAGGTTAAAACGAAGCCCCAGTTCCTCCACATCACAGTAGGTCATCTCTGCCCAGGTGGCTTCATATTCGGCAGTACACTCATCGGTTATGATCGCATTACCTGCTTCATCATAGACCGTAATGGAATAAGTCCCGGCGGGAAGGCTGTCCTGTCCGTCCTGTCCGCAGGAATAAAGGATAACTATCTCTTCAGGCGTATTGTCAGTGACAAGATCGCTCTCTTCGATGATCTCACCTTCATAGGAGATCTCATAGGAATAACTCACAGTATCCCCGGTCTTTTCGGGATCAAAGGAGATTATATAACGAAGACGCGGGCTGTTCGAGTAGACTCCGTCACTTGATTCATCCCAACAGGTAGATACGATCGTATCCCTGATATCGGCCGCCAAAGCAAACTCTTCCGCTTCAAAAGGGAAACAGGATGAGATGATCTCAAAGTTATAGAGTTTCCAGTCATCGTCCTTATAGACAAGATGCATATTCAGGGTCACCTCTGCCCTCTGGTCACAGGAGGAGACGGCAACTGCTGCATCATCCGCATCTGAAAAGGACCCGTCAGCGAAAAGGGCCTCGTAATCAGCATAGGAAAAGACAACATCTATTGTTCCTTCAGTAGCAGATACGGCTTCACAGGAGTCCTCGACCACCTCATATTCCATAGTATCAGCAATGGCATTTCTTATCTGAAGGGTCCCCTCATCAGGCTCATCGTCATCAAAGACGACAGATGATGAGATCAGCTGGTATCTTCCGTCTATCCTCTGTTCAAGCCTTTTCTCATCCCGGGAGACGATAAGCTCCGAGATCTCCGAAGCAGCAGCGACGATCTCATCCGTATCAGCTGCAGGACCTGCTGCCGTGCATCCCGACAGTAAAAATGCGGAAAGGAGTATTACGGTGACAGTCTTCTTCATATCAGCCCAGCACCTGGAGGAAATGGATCTTCTTTATGGCGCACCAGTCAAAGAGAGCAGCCAGGAGTTTTCCGTAATCTTCATACATCATCTTGGGATCACCCTTCTGTGTCCTTCCGAAATAGTATGTCTTTACATCACCTGAATTATTCTTGATCCTGAGGACGCGGTATTCAGAATCTTTTCCCGTCTGCTCATATCTTGAAGGAGTCATGACGACAGATGCTATATCCGAAGGATAGTAGGAATCATTATCGAACATGAGTTTCTCATTATCCACAGTAACCTTTGAAGGCGTGGACTTGAGGTTCTTCTTAAACTTCAGATTTCCTGATACGGCAGCCAAAAGAAGGCCTATGAAAAGAACAACTGCCAAACAGCCGATGATAACGGCAAATAAAGCATCCTGGGGCGAAAGGACGATTATGACCCCGCAGATGATAATGGCAACTATAAAGACAACTATGGAGACGATGATATTTCTCTTTGTCTTCCTGCTGTTCCTTTCGATAAAGGCATCCCTGGGGATCTCAAAGGTCTCAAAGCCTTCAAATACTAAAGGAGCCTCCTCCGTATCCTGAAGATCTTCCTTACCTGAATAGCGGAGTCCGAGCCTTGATACCAGCTCCGCAAACTCCTCGTCCTTTAAGGGGACCATGAGCTTTACTTCCTTGCTTCCGTTCTTGAACTTAAGATATCTGGTGGAGCCGGTATAAACGCCGTTGGTGTAATTTCTGGTAACGTGGGATCCTGCAAAATTAGATATAGGATACTCTGTAACCTTCTTACCCTTTGTCATCCTGAAGGTACCGCCATCAAGTTCGATGATCGTATCACTGCTCTTTGCTACGGAAAGATATCCTATCAGGGCGCCGATTCCGCCTGATATCACGATAATGACAGTAAAGATACTGCTGTTATCTATACTCAGCATCTCTATAAGGACTTCATGAAGGAGCAGGAAACATGCTAGACCGGCTCCAAGCGTTACAGCGATAAAAAGCGCTACAGGATTAGACTTCTTTGCCTTAAATACTACTTTTTCATCAGATGACATTCCCTGCTACCCCCTGAAAATACTTAAAGATAATTTATCATAACGGGTGAAAAAATCAATCATCGGAGAAAGGTGCTTATTTTGTAATAGCTGCCGTAGATATTCACTGTTACGGCCCCCTTATCCGACGTCCTGATGACATCCGAGAAATGATCTGAAAGCCTTGATAAAGTTTCTTCTGCCGGATGTCCGTAGGGGTTGTTCCTTCCCACCGATATTATGGAATATTCCGGAAGGACCTCCGACAGGAACTGATCTCCCGTGGAGTACCTGCTCCCATGGTGGGCAACTTTGAGAATATCGGCATCTGAAAGTGATCCTTCCTCCGCCATGATCATCTCCGATTCCATACCTGCATCCCCCGTAAACAGGATCCTGCACCCTGAAGATTCCAGCATTAGGACTACGCTGTCCTCGTTTTCTCCGTCATGGAACGACTCTTTCCGGGGCCAGATACACCGAAGGCTCATATCTTCACCAAAAGTTATCACATCTCCCTGATAG
>JAGAFH010000119.1 GCA_017612755.1 Clostridiales bacterium | reverse complement strand
GAGGGATTAAAGGCGCATCCGCAGATGGCCATCAGGTTCTTGACCCTGAAGTTGGTAAAGTTCTCGAACTGCTTGGACAGGAGATTGGACTGGTTCCACTCATAGAGCTCGCTGTCGATATAGTCGGCGCCGATCTCTAAAGCCAGTTTCATTACCGTGGGAGCCAGTTCAGCAGGGGTAAGATTGATGATCAGCTCCGGCTGGGTGATGGAGAGCATCATCTTGGAGCCTGCCGCATTCTTTACGTCCATCCTGGCGGTAGTTATCCTGACGGGACTTCCAGCGTATTTCTTTCTATATTCATCACATTCTGCCTTATCGAGTGAAGCGATACTCAGTTCGCTCACCGAAGCAGGGTCTTTGCACAATAATGGGACAATAACATCCGTTACTTCGGTACAACCGATTATCAATACTTTTTTCATTTCATAACACCTGAATAATATTATTTACATAGGAGATTTTAACATTGTTAAACAAAAAAAAGAACTGTCGGAATGACAGTTCTTTTTGTTGATTTCGTTAAATGGGAAGATCAGGCTTTGGCCGTCTCCTCTCCTTCGGTAACGACTGACTTGTCAAGACCCTTGTATTCCCTCTCTTCCATAGGAAGTACTGCGTTGAGGATGATGCCTACGAGAGCGCCTACTGCAAGACCGGAAAGAGAAATGGTAACTGAGCTGATGGTAAAAGAAATGGCACCGCTGTAGTTGATACCGATGGCAAGGCCCAGGATAAGGGCTGCGATGATGATAGTTCTGGACTTACTGAAGTCTGTCTTGTTCTCGACCACGTTTCTTACACCGACTGCGGAGATCATACCGTAAAGGACGATGGAAACACCGCCGATGGTAGCTGCAGGGATAGATGAGATCAGGGCTGCGAACTTAGGGGAGAAGGATACTGCAACCGCGAAGTAGGCTGCGATCCTGATGACTCTGGGATCATAGACCTTTGTAAGGGAAAGAACGCCCGTATTCTCGCCGTATGTAGTATTGGCGGGAGCTCCGAAAAGAGAAGCCAGGATAGTTGCGAGGCCGTCTCCCATAAGGGTCCTGTGAAGTCCGGGATCCTCGATGAAGTTCCTGTTGGTGGTGGAGGAGATAGCGGAGATATCTCCGATATGCTCTACCATGGTGGCCAGGGCGATAGGCATGATAGTTACGATCGCCGTGATGATAAGGGACTTATCCGGGTTGGCGAAGATGGAGAATACCGTGTCGCTTCCGCTGAAGGGAAGTCCGATCCATGCTGCGTCAGCAACAGGGGCGAAATCAACCAGTCCGACCAGGACTGCTGCGATATAGGAAGCAATAACTCCGAGGATGATGGGAACGATCTTGATCATGCCCTTACCGTAGATATTGCAGATAACTACTACGAAGATAGCGATCAGGGCTACGATCCAGCTCTGCTTACAGTTGTCGATGGCAGAAGATGAAAGCGTAAGTCCGATGGCGATGATGATGGGACCCGTAACGATAGGCGGGAAGAATCTCATGACCTTCTTCTGTCCGAATGCCTTGATAAGGCCGGCCAGGACCAGATAGAGAACGCCTGCACAGGCAACGCCGAGACATGCGTAAGGAAGAAGTTCCTTCTCTCCGTTAGGGGCTATTGCGAAATAACCTCCCAGGAAAGCAAAAGAAGAACCAAGGAAAGCGGGAACTTTACCCTTGGTCAGAAAGTGGAAGAGCAGTGTACCAAGACCTGCGAAAAGAAGTGTGGCTGATACGGAAAGTCCCGTAAGTGCAGGAACCAGCACGGTGGCGCCGAACATGGCGAACATATGCTGAAGTCCCAGTACGATCATCTTGGGAGTTCCGAGCTGTTTGGCATCATAGATGCCGCCTTTTTGATCACCCATAACTAACCTCCTGGATCACATAAAAATATAGAATGCTGTCTATTTGAATATAGCACTCATTTTCGAAATCTTTTATTACAATTTCAAAGGAAGGTCACTTCTTATCAGGATCCTCATCCGTTCCCATATGGAACTTCTTGTGGATATTGTCGATATCTTCCGTAGAACCTCCGCCCTGATCTTCAGGATCCCTGAATCCGCCTCTTGCCACGATCCGCAGGAATGCATCCACAACGTCTTCCGTAAGCTGCGTGCCGGAAGCTTCGGTGATGATGCTGACTACCTTGTCAAAGTTCATCCTGCCCCTGTAGGGACGGTTGGAATACATGGCATCAAAGGCATCTGCCACCGCGATGATCTGGGCAGCCCTGGGGATCTCATCTCCCTTGAGGCCTTCGGGATAACCCTTGCCGTCAGGACGCTCGTGATGGAACTTGGCACCGGTAGAAAGCTCCGGCATGATGCTGATGTCCTTAAGGACGTTATAGCCCAGTGATGTGTGGGATTTGATGGTGGCAAACTCCTCGTCGTCCAGTCTTCCCTGCTTGTTGAGGACTTCTCCCGGAACGCCGATCTTTCCGATATCGTGAAGGAGAGCGATGTTATAGTATTTTTCCACCGTCTCGTCATCATATCCCAGTTCTTTTGCCAGCATCACCGTATATTCGGCAACTCTCGAAGAGTGGCCGTTGGTGTATTTATCCTTCATATCGATAGTCCGGGCGAAGGCCTCGACGATCTCCTTGATGAATATCTTGTTCTCTTCCTGCTTCTTAAGAAGGGCCCTTGTCTTGCGCCTTACGTAGAGGATAAATACTTCTCCGGTCACCAGAAGGATAAGGGCCAGGATCAGAAGACGGAACCATACCTGTTCGAATATGGCCTTCTGCTTGACGATGGTGATGGAATACTCATTGCTGCCGTGTCCCATGGAATCGGAGATCACCATGGTGAACTTATAAGTTCCTCCTCCCAGGTTGGTATAATCCACCGAGGTCAGTTCGCTCCTTCTGAGGGTGGTGGAACCGAAGCCTTCCAGAGTATATGTCACCGTGGGATCCATAAGGGTATATGTACATACGTGAGGGTATATGGTGATCTTTTTAACGTCGCTGGGGATGGTGATCACCCCGTCCTCATCAGGAGTATACCTTTCACCGTCTGCTTCGATATAGGGAACAGTCATCTTGATATCCGTAACGGTCTCGAACTGTTCTTCGATATTTACCTTGGCAACACCGGTGGAGCCGGCGATATAAAGGATGCCCTCATCTGTCAGGCAGCTGTAGGAATTTGATGTGGCTATTACCGGAAGACCGTTCTCAAAACCGTAGAATACCGGATCTATGTCCCCGTTTTCGATCAGCTCATCGGCGGTGACCACGTAGATTCCGTTACTGCTCAGGATCCATATCTCCCCCAGGGAGTTCTCATAAAGGTCGAAGTTGTTGGAATAGGGGAACTTCTCTATGGTGGTGATCTGATGATCTGAGGTCATATATGCGATGGAATTACTGGTGACGATCCAGTAGAGATCTCTCGTCACATCTTTCTTGATCCTCATGACCACCTCGGAAGACAATCCCTCCGACGTGCTAAGGTGGGTCACACCGCTGCCGCTTATTACGTAGATGCCGTCGCCGTCAGTACCCACGAGTATCTCGCCGTTAAGTCCGTCGGCAACTGTCAGGATCTCTGTATTGTTCAGTCCCGAACTGCTGTCATAGATCTCCGAGATCTCATCACCGTCGATGATGACCACACCGCCGGTACAGGCTACCATTACGGAACCGTCATCCCTTTCCACCACAGTCCTCATCCTGTCGGAAGGCATGCCGTCATCATGGGTAAAGCAGACCACATCTCCGTGATCATACCTGACCAGTCCGTATTCTCCGTAAGTGGAAAACCACAATCTGTCCTGACTGTCTCTTATGATAGACCTGACCCTGATGCCGTCCAGCATGGTGATCAGGTTTGTCTGTCCAAGGTCAGTACCGGAAGCGGTCACACAACTGAACAGGGGGATGGAATCCGCCGCTCCTAAAGGATTTATAGCCGTGATGCCGTTATCCCTTCCGATGAGAAGGAGATTGTTGAAATAACAGGTGGAATTGACTACCGTATCTTCCAGTCCGTACTGCTCGAAAACATCCGTGAACTGATCGGCGACTATCTTCATGACACCCTGTCTTGAAGATACGAACCACAGGTTCCCCTGATAGTCGCTCATGACATTCTCGATATTGGAAGTCATGGGAACGTTTTCGAGAAGTTCCAGCTTATTGTGCTTGTAGACCCCCACGCCGTTGTTGGCGCAGATCCAGAGATCATCTCCCACCGGCATGACGGAATTTATATATTCCAGAGGTTCCACATCGATCCGGTCCTCCACCGGAAAACCTGACTGAAGGCTGCCGTGCAGGATCTCGGATCCGTCGGTCCCAAGATAGAGATATCCCGGCTCATCAGGATCCGTGGAAAGGGAATGGATCCCTGCCATGCTTATATCATCGCTGTTGCAAAAGCCGGTGAGGCTTCTGTTCTCAAATGTCACTATATCCCCGTTTACGGTAAGACCGTAGATGATACCGTCGGCTCCCTTTTCCAGGTATTTGATATATGCGCCGTCTATACGGGGATCGGAGATAAGGGAGATGTTGTCGTCCGTATCTATCAGAGCTGCTCCCGAGGTGGTGCCGATATAGATATTGCCTTCGTCGTCTTCTGCAAAAGTCCTTACGGAAGCTGCGGGAAGTCCGTCATCTTTCCCGAACATGACGATATTTCCCGCCCGGTCCATGCGGGCGGCGCCACTGTCGTTAGTCCCGATCCAGAGCCGGTCCGAACTGTCCACGAACAGACTTACGACGCTGGCGATACCGGTGGTGGAATCTATCCTCTCAAAAGTATTGCCGTCATACATGATGAGACCGCCGTAACTTCCGATCCAGATAAATCCGTCTGAAGTCTCTACTATGGCATTTGCCTCGGAAGTGGGAAGTCCGGTGGTATTGTTATAAAGAACGGCCGCATATCCCTCTCTCTTACCGGTGGGATCGGCCACAAAATCATCTTCATCTGCGTGGAGGGCAAAAGCGGCACAGGAAAACATAAAGGCGACCGTAAGGATCGCTCCTGTCAGAGTCCTTGCGAATGATCTTTTAGTGTTCCCCTTCAACATGAGTTGATTTTATCACTTTTTTGCGATCTTTTCTCTCTTTTTAAGAAATATGACCTCTCCGGCAAATACCACGATCCCCAGAAGGGAAGAGATCTCACCCGCCCTGAAGTACGGCGTGTGGTAGGAAAGCTTTATATCGTGATGACCGGCGGTCAGGTCCAGAGCCATGTATTTAATATCTGCTCTTATGAGATCAGCAGGCTCTCCGTCCACTTCAGCGCTCCAGCCCTCCGAGTACGGAATGGTAAATACCAGCATCTCAGGAGAAGTCAGATCCGCACTGCAGGTAACTTCATCGACGCCTATGGTCACGTCTGAAGGGGCCTCCGACTTAAGTTCATCTATGTGATCAAGTGTTCCGTCCATGGGAATGCAGGAGACCGAGATGCTGTCGTAGGTATAGTTTCCCTTATCAGCAAAGGCAAATACCACCCACTCCAAAGGCTCATCCGAATACCCCAGGTTTACTGTGTAATCATGCCTGCCGTTATAGTATTCATAACCGTCCTCATAAAGATCCATGGTCTTGATGACTCCGTTGGAAGCCTTAACGATGAGGATCGTCTCCGTTCCGTCATGGAAGGAAAGGTTCTCAAAAGTGATGTGGTTCTCGCATCCGGGAGCGCCCTCAAAGGAAGCTCTTATCAGGGCCGCATCTACTGAAGCTGCTATAGATCCTTCTCCAAAAGTGACTTCATCCCCATCGAAAGACCAGGTCAGCTCCGGCTCAGAAGCAGAAAGTTCCGGCTCTGTCATAGGAAGATCTGAAACAGTGTCATCAGGTACCACGATACCATGAAGAAGGGACTCCTCTCTCATGGAGGGAGAAAGACTGTCCCAGTAAGATCCGGGGATAAGTTTATCAGAGGAAAAACAGATACCGATGGGATCGCTGTTCCTGTAGATGTCATGTCCGGGATAGATGTCTGATCCCGTGAGCTCATATCCGTAAGGTATCACCTCATATCCTTCCGGAACTATGTAATAAAGGACTGATCCGATATCGGTCAGTATCG
>JAGAFH010000118.1 GCA_017612755.1 Clostridiales bacterium | reverse complement strand
GTTACCGTCTGGTCGATAGCAGAAAGAACATATCCGGAACCGTCGTCAGATGAACTTACACCGGGATAGCAAGCATCATCGATGATGCCGCAGGGGTGCTTTGTGTTGGGAACACCGATCTGAAGGTACTTGTCATACTCAACTACGAAGAAGCACTTGTGATCTCCCTCAGAACCGCCATTAAGGATCCTGAAGAATCCGTCCTCAACAGTAAGGTTGTCATTTACGAAGATATAGTAGTCACCTGCTGCAAGGTCGATATTGATAACAGGAGCGCCTGTACCGTCAGCCTGTCCCATAGTACCGGATACTGTATAAGCACCGGGGGCAAGGGTATAGTTTCCTGAAGCTGTTGTCAGGTTGATGCCCAGTGAAGAGGCAAGACCATGCGCACCGCTCTGCTCGGAAGAGAGGCCATAACGGTCATCGACCTCCTCCCAGGAGTCAGGAGTATCCTGATTGATGGGATTGCCATCTGCATCAAAGAGGCTGTCATACTGGCTGTAAAGATCATCGATCATTGTCTGCTGGTCTTCAGAGACATTACCGCGGAGGTTGGAAGAACTACCGGAGTAACTGAAGGAACCATCGCCAAACTGAAGATCACCGTCAGCACTTACACCATAAGCTACAGCCTGATCACCGTTATACTGACCAAGAGCATTTACACCCATCGTAACGTTATCGCAGTCTGCAAATACTACTCTACCGCCTCTGACGTACGATCTTGATCTTGCCTCTGTCGAACCTACCATGCCGGGTTCGATCGGTGTATTTGTACCATTAGCGAAGTTGTCGCCATCATACAGATAGAAAGCATTATCATTGTTGATGAAGTAAGCTGTCGATTCGGGGCTGGCGAAAGAAACTGACTGTGTATCTACACCAAGACCTGCATCCTCTCCTACAAAGTAGATATCGCCGTAGTAGACAGTATCGTGACCTGTAAGGATTCCAAGGCAGAAAACGTCAGAATAAACATTCGGGTTTCCGATATTGACATTAAGATCACCATAGGAAAGGATCGTGTTACCGGAAGTATCACCTGTGTAAGGTCCGCCGTTAACGGAACCACCTACATTGGCACGTACGAGGTTGGCGCCGTCTCCGAGCTCCATCTGTCTGGAGAAACCTGAAGGCGGTTCACCGGCATCAGTCTTCTTTAATACCATATCGATACATTCGATAGAATCACCGATCCTGGTAGTAAAAGTAACCTTGATTCCTCCACCGCTCTCTGTGAATGACGCTGTGGTATAAGAATCGGGATCACCCTGCATACCGGGCATATCACCGGTGATATTGATGGTCTTATTCTTAAGACTTTCAAACGTAGAGTCCGTGATCTCCTGTGACTGTAATGCCTGGTAGAAAGCCTCTGCTACTGATGTAACAGTAAGCCTTGCCTGGTTGTCAAATGCGGATTCGTAAACTCTTGACCTGGTTGCTGTTGTAAGCATCAGCGCTGAAATGATAAAGATCAGTGCTATAGCCAAGATGAAAACGACCGTAAGGAGAATAACACCATTCTTCTTTTTACCTGTCTTTTTTCCGGCAAACAACTTGCGCATAATAGACCCTTCCTTTTCAATGTCATACGTGTCCATGACACATTAAAATCCTATTAAACTACACACATTATAAAGGATGGTAAATGCAATTTCAATAAAGAATTTTGATTTTTTTCGTAATTTGATTCATTTTTTTGTCACATTTCTTCCACATTCTCCTGCTTAGGCTCGCCTTTTGATCCGAATTTGGAAAATTCTTCCCTTTTGGAGGCTACAAGAAAGTAGTCATTCTGGGTGGCGATCCTTTCGATGGACGATGCGTAGTAGTGACCTGATTTATTCTTCTTGACCCTGATCCTGACAAATATATCCCCGTGCTTTTCACAATTGTAAAGGGCATAGACCGATTTTCTTATACGGAACTCTCCGATCTCCTTAAACATCGGCTTTTTACAAATGGGGCAGGTCCTTTCCGAAGGCATCAGAAGCGCCAGGGCTTCCTCCGGCTTTTCGCAGGAGGCGCCTACGGATGAAAACTCCCGCTTGATATCCGGATCGATGGCAGATGAGGACAGAACGCTTAAGACCTCCGACGTCTTGCTGCAATCGAATATCCTCTTGAGCACCTCTCCGGTATATGATGCATCGGAAGTGGCATTGTGGAAAGTATCCGTCTTGGGGATCCCGTAGTGGTCTACCGCAAACTCAACGCTTCTCTGCTTGCCCCTCTCCCCTGCAAAATGGGAAAAGACAGGCTGTACGTCGATAAAGAACATCCTGAGCTCATCATCAAGGCCGAAGAACTTAAGGTTCATCTTGAGCATATCGGGATCCGAGTTTCCCCATCCGGCAAGGATAGCATTGGGACCGCAGAACTCCCTGAAGTTCTCATATGCAGTCTTCAGGTCTATACCGTTCTTCAGATCTTCATTGCTCTTATGGGTAACCTTCTTAACGTGGAAATGGAGCTTTTTGTATTTTACGGGCTTGATGTCACAGGAGAAAACTCCGGTCCTGTTGATGGTGCCGTTCTGATATTCATATCTGACAGCTCCGATCTCAATGATCTCGCCGCTTAATTCCGACACTTCAAAATCATATTCTTTACCCGTGAAAGGCTGATTCCACTCCATGTCGAATACAACAAATACGGTTCCGTCTTCTATCTTCCTGTCAAGCACTTAAATCTTTTCCTTTAAAATTTTTCTTATTATTATACATATAAACATATGCGAAAACAGCACACCCGGTAAAAATGACTGATACAACAAGAGAGGATATTATATCAAAGGAAGGATCTTTTATCTCAAATATCAGCCTTCCTTCGGCAGGAGTGGTAAAAGCTATCCTTCCTCCGAAGTCAAAGATCTTGACTCCGTATCCGTCTCCCCCGTTCATGGTGACCTTATAGTTCCTATTAAAGGGTATCGATGTGATGACCGTGATCTCCCCTTTGTTGTCGGAGATATCGATCATTCCGTTTTCGCTCCTCTTAATATCATCTTCTATGGAAGTCAGTCCTTCTTCTGCCTGCCAGAGGCTGTAATCCCTCTGTCCGTCGCAGGACTGCTTGAAGGCAAGCTTGATATCAGCGCTCTCTTCCAGGGGTACGATCATTACAAAAGAGGGGCCGTCAACTACAGAGACCCGGTCGCTTTCAGAATAGGATTCCGTAAGATACTGTCTTCCGTCGAAAGCCGTGGATATAAAATAGCGTCTGTCTGAAGTAAGACCATTGGCCCTGATGGTGATGTCTCCCGTATCTCCCAGGGTAGTATAAAGGCCCGGGACTGGCTCCTCCGCATTATCAAGATTAATGGTCCTGGCCGGGATCTTGTAGAATGCGTTTTCGTCGATGAGATTCATAAGCTCAGGCAGGGACTTGCCCTCCAGGTCCTCACTCAGGTTGCCCTCCGCTACCAGATAAAGATCCCTCTCACTTGTGCCGAAAAGAGGGAATGTCTCGTTTTCGGGGAGCACGATATTAAAGGCGCTGTCCTCCCCCGAAGCGAAAGATCCTTCAAACAGGATGCCGGATCCCGAAAAGTCAGAAGGCCCCAGGCAGAAGAAATAATTGAAGATTATCCCCGCCAGTCCGATATATACGGCCCGGGCCGGCAGTTTCCCGTTTCCTTCCCTTGCCCTTAAGACGACTGCGCACCAGAAGATCACTGCCGCTGCCGAGAAATAAAGGGAGAATATGGACGGCGATACGTCAGAAGCGGAAGAGTTGGATAGGATAATGATACCAAGTACAAGGAACATGGATAAGATGACCGCCTCTTTTTCAACAGATCTGATCTTCTCCAGTGACATGTCTGCCGCTACCAGCATCAGGAAAAGGAGACATATATATCTGGACCAGAGAAACGATCCGCTGTTTTCGAAGACGCTCAGGATCCTGTCCGCCGAAGATACCGCTCCGCTCAGATAGTAGACCAGAAAGGCCACTCCGGAAAAGGCCCTGAGGCCGAAGGGGATCTTTGTATTCACGAAGAAGAGCACCAGCAGGAAAAGGACGATCATCCCTGTCCCGAAGGAAGGTGTATTTATAGCCGAGGAAGCATCAAAGGGCTTTCCGTCTGTCAGATCAGTCAGAAAATCAAACAGCACCCCTCTGACATCCGTATCCTTGAAAGCCGCTTTAACATCTACAGTCTTCCCTGCGCATCCGATCTGGCAGACCAGGGGAAGCAGGGCCATAAGTCCGCCCATTGCAGCCGACAGCAAAGTCTTCATAACATTGACAAGAGTCTCATATGCAGTTTTGGAAAAGGAAAAGGAAACGAAGAGCGAAAAGGCCACCGCCAGGGGAAGACCTGTCACAAGCCCGGATATACCCGTTGAAAACAGGATCCCAAAGGAAAAGGCAGTAAGAAAGATAAACTTCCGTTCTTCACTTACGGCCAGCTTTCTTACGAAAAGACAAACTGCCGGGATAACGATCATGAAATTTAAAAGCCTGATATCAAGGGCGCTTACGGCGCCGATCCCCGAAAGACCATAGACTACCGACAGAAGGAGAACGGAAAGTCTGCTGTTCTTTGACGTCTTTTCAAGAAACAGGGCCATTGAAGCAGCTGCAAGCCCGAATCTGATGAACATGGAAGCTTTCAGGATCCGGACAGAAACCTCCGTATCAAACGGAAGTATCAGCAGGGTGAATATATCGAAATGATCCGAAATAAGAGTTCTCCAGGCTTCGGGATGCACGAGGGTATCTCCCTCCATTAGAGAGTCCCTGATGCCCCTGATATCTTCCGCAGCATTCCTTATTCCGTCGAACCAGCCCTCATCGAAGGCGGAATTTCTCATAGTAAGGGCAGGAGGAACAGTGGTGGATCCGTTTGTCTTCATCACCAGATAATAGGAAACATAGGAGAACAGCATCGTGATCAGGAAAACGACAGATAATCTCCTTATCAGGGCATATCTGTTCCTGTCAGCCATCTTGGTAAGCCTCTTGGGGTACCGGAGCAGGCCGTACCTTCTTCTCCGTCTTCATCTTCGGCGTTATTATGAGCATAGCCAGGGATGCCAGTCCCGCTATAGTCATATAAAGTCCGGCAGAAAAACCTTCCGGCTTATATTCAAGTCTTATCTCATGGGTGCCGGGATCTAAAAGGACTCCACAGAATGCATCATGGACCGGAGTGATCTCTGTCACTTTCCCGTCCACGGTAAGGGTAAAACCTTCGGCATACGGAATAGTGAGGAAAAGAAGACCTCCATCTTCCGTAGTGACGGTTCCCGTGAGGGAAGTATCATCATAGGATGTGACCTGAAGCTGCTCGTCTGACAGGATATCGAGCATCTGCTCATATCCCTCTTCCCTGAGTTCATAGGCATAGACCTCGATAGATCCCGTGGGAGCCTTGTTATATGTAAATGTCACATGTACGGGGACCCCCTCATATTTCCCAAGGTAGATGATCTGGTAGCTTCGTATCTCATAGGAATAGCTGTCCACATTGTCGGAACTTATGGCTACCGTTCCGCCCTTGGATGAATCCACGTAGATATAAAGATCAGCTCCCATAGTCTTTCCGATAACGTCTACGGAAAAAGACACCTTGGAAGAAGCATCAACGGTCGAATAAAAGATACCGTTTCTGCAGGGTCCGTTGTAGTTGGCATTATCTGATGAAACATTAACGACTGAAACATGGGCATAGACATCTTCCGGAGATCCCATATAGCTCACCAGTTCATTTGTCTTTACAAAGACATCCCTCTGGGAATCATTGGGATCATAAGACAGAAGATCCTCCGATACCATATATCCCACCGAAAGCGCATCGGGATTCGTATAGATCTTCACATCGTCCTCAGTATAGGAAAGATCGTAAAGAAGGGGTATGGATCTTGTATTTTCGATGGCCGCCAGGTTCCGAACTCCCAGAAGTGCCGCCGTGACCCTTGTGAGGCCGGGATTACGAAGCCCGTTGATACCGTTATTGTGAAAACCGAAGTTCCTTATATACTTGATAAAGCTCTCCCTGGCCGTAGACGAGAATATGGACAATCCCTTAACGTCATAAACAGACTGTATATCACAGATAAAATTGGGATAGAGCTCTGTCCTCTCAAATGTGCTGTGACCTTCGGTGCCTTCCGCCTCAACCGCGTAGTTATGGATGATATCCCTGTTTTTCGCATAGTACTCGTAACCGGTAAATCCCTCGTTATCAGCTACTCTTGCGATAGTGATGAGAGAGGATACAAATATCTCGGCAATGACTGTGGCAGCCAGGATAAAACAGTAGAAAGATCTGTCTCCCTTTGGAGATCTAATGTAATTTCGAAGGCTTACCCCCTGGACGAGAAGGAAGAGAAGGGCAAGTCCGATCTGCTGGTATCCTTCCTTTCCCTCTCCTATCTTTTCGAAAAGCACGAGAAAGATAAACGCGCCTGCAAAGACGGCCCCCACCCTGGCCTTAGGGTAAGATCTGATATTCCTGAGCACCATATAGGCCATGGTCACAAGAAGGAAACTCATGATAAATGACTGTCTGTAAGGGATCTGGTTGGGGAAATGGAAACCGTGCCAGATGAAGTTTAAGGCTCTGTTGGTAAAGCTGAAGTACATAAGAAGGACCATGAAACCGAATCCGGCCTTCTGTCTTCTTGTGATATTGCTCTTTTCAGGAGCCATAAAGAACAGGGGGATGGATACAGCCGCTATGGTACCGCAGGCTACATTTGCCATTCCGTCCCTGATATTGGGATTGGCGGAAGGCATGAGCCTTCCCAGGAAATCAAAGAGGTTTCCTGTCAGGTTGTAATCTTTGGGAAACTCATCTCCCGTAGCAGATGAATGCTGGAGAATGAGATATGTGGGAAGGATCATAACGGAAGCGATAAGGGCTGCCACCAGGCTTCCCAGGATAAACCTTACGGCGCATCCGGCGAAGCTCTTTATGTTGATCTCCTCTTTGGTGTGGACAGCAAAATAAAGGACCACCGAGAAAAATGCCAGGAAAAGGCAGATGAAATAGCCGGAATAAAAATTAGAAAAAAGGCATACGGCCAGGGAAATTACATAAAGCCTGAAATCCTTTTTCTTGAAGAGCCTGATCAGGCCCAGACAGATAAGGGGCAAAAGCACCCAGGCGTCACACCACATTATGTTCCAGAAATCTGTCAGAAACCAGCCGCAGAAGGCATATGACATGCCGCACAGAAGAACGATGGCATCGCTCTTCTTATTGTCAAATCCCTCCAGGAAACACATCATAAAAACAGTGGCCAGACCTGCGCGAAGAGCAGTCACAAAAGCCACAAAAACAGGAAGTGTCTTGTAAGGGAAAAAGATGCAGAGGATATTTAAAGGGCTGGCCGCATAGTTGGCATATGCCGCAAAATATTCAGTACCGAGGCCTGTATTCCACGAATAAAAAAGAGACCTGCCCTCCAGGAGCCTGGCACGGAATTCATAGATAAAAGGCATGTACTGGTGGTAAAGATCCACCGTCAGCATAGTCTTTGTTCCAAAGGGGTAGACGTTTAAGATGGCGAAGATCAGACAGACAAAAACAAACGACACGGCAAACCCGATCGTCTTTGGATGAGTTATCGTCTTACGGAAAACATCCTTTGCTTTTGCCATATTTTTCACCCACAGTAGATAATATCATACATTATTATAATTAATGACATAATATTGAAATTGTAGCACTGTCGTAATAAACGGACAGTTTTTTTATGATAGAGTATATTGTGAAATCATGTGCGGAGAGTACATATGGCGCTTAGACTTAAGATCATAATGAACCCTTCTTCCGGAAGGGAAACAGCCAGAGTAAACATAGAGGATATGCTGGCATACCTCGTGTCTTTTTCCGCACTTGAGAGAGCAGATATCTACTATACTACCAAGCGCTTCGATGCGGTTAAATATGCCGCTTCGACAGACCCTTCGGAGTATGACTATCTGATCGCCGTAGGCGGTGACGGAACGGTAAACGAAGTCGTGACCGGACTGATGGAGGGCAAAGTGGACATTCCTCTTGCCATCTATACATCAGGGACAGTAAACGATTTTGCCACCATTAACGAGCTGCCCTCCAGGCCTTCGGATTTTGCCAGGATGCTCATCTCCCCCGACCTGGTAAAGGTCGACTGCGGAAAGGTAAACGGGAAATACTTCCTGAACGTTCTGGCAGGCGGGCTTATGACAGACGTAGCCTATAAGGTCCCTTCCGACCTTAAGACCGCCTTCGGTCCTGCAGCATACTGGATATCTGCCATGAAGGATCTTCCCGCCATGAACGACACGGTGAGCCTGAAGATCATAGCAGGAGATGAAGTATATGAGGAAGACGCCATCATGTTCCTCATCAGCAACTCCAAGAGTGTCGGAGGATTCAGAAAGCTCATGACCATGGCCGATCTGTCCGACGGACTTCTGGATGTGCTGGTCGTAAAGAAGATGGAACCCGGAGAGATCGTTCCTCTTCTGGGAAAACTGATGATAGGAGACCACATCAACAGCAGCAACGTCCTCTATCTTCAGACAAAAGAGCTTGAACTGCACTCAGACGGGGATACTCCCGTCGTGCTCGACATAGACGGCGAGGAAGGACCTCATCTTCCTGCCAAAGTCCGGTGCATACATGAGGCTATAACGCTGGTTATCCCCGGCAAGGAGGAATCATTGTGAAAAAAGACGACAAGAATAAGGTAAGATCACCGGAGGTCACTCCCGAGATCGAAGAATCCAATATCCTGATCGAAGAGTCGCAGGTCACAGGCGAGATCGAAGAGATCCCCCTGCCTGAAGAAGAAGCATCTTCTGCTCCCCAGAATCTGTCAGAGATCTCAAAGATAGATCCGGAACTTCTGACCGGAGAAGAGACTTCCGACGAAGCAGCTCCTGCCCTCAAGGAAGCGGAGACAGAACAGGAAGAAAAGTTCACGCATAACGAAGTCGAACCCATCAAACTTGATATGTCCTCCGACAAAGAGGCGGTCTTCGTTCCCGGCCGGAAGGACGGAAAGAAGAGTAAGGGGCTGGGATTCCTGATCGCCGCCGTCATCATCGTGCTTATCGGTGTAGGCGTTTCCCTCTTCTATGGAGCAGGCATCAAGGAAAAGCTTCAAAGCCCCCTTATCATCAACGGGGATTATGTGGACAGCGCCGAGTTCAGCTTCATGTACCACTACATCCTTATCGACAACGGTGTTGATATCTTCGCATCAGATACTCCGGAGATGCTGGCCGGAGAATCTGCAGATGAGAGATATGCCACCACCAGGGACTACTTCCTGGATATGACTGCCCAGGAGATGCAGACTATCCAGATCTTATATGACGACGCTACAGCCCACGGTTATTCCATCGAAAGCAAGCACTACGAACTGGCCAGAGCATATATCGACTGGCTCCAGGGCAAAGCCAATGAACTTAACGTTCCTCTTGATACCTATATCAGAGGCGTATTCGGCAACCAGGTGGACGAGCAGTGCATATTGAATACCCTTGCCAAAAAGTATTTCACGGAAGACTATTCCTCCGGTGCAAAACTGGTTGAACTTCAGGCTTCGGAAGAACAGGCGGAAGAAGCATACCAGGACAATCCCAATGCATACGATACGGTGGACTACAAACTCCTCCGCATCAGATACGAGCAGAGGGACGAGGCTTTTGTAGAGACGGCTAACCTTCATGCCAACGAGATCATCGAGGCTATGGGCCACGATCCTTCCCTTTTCGAGTCCTGTGCCGCTGAATACTTTTCCGGCGAAGCTGCAACCAGACTGGCAGAAGATGATTCCACACTTGTAAGTGATGCAAGATATGCAGACTTCTCCCATAACGATTTCCGTGACTGGCTCTTCGACAGTGAAAGGACCTCAGGCGATGCCCAGATCTTCACTGACAGCGACGGATTCCCCATTATCATCGTATTCGTTTCAAGGCAGAGACAGTCAGTACCTCTGAGGGATGTAAGAATGGTACATATCACCTACACCCCGGGTGCAGGTGAAGAAGACGGTATAGAAGGTCTTTCCATCTCCGAAGCACAGATGCTGGCTCAGGAAGTCTACGACGGTATCGAGACTGAAAACGATATGCAGGAGACGGAGAACACATATACAGATTTCATCCTCCAGGGCTCCATGGAAGTCATCCACAGCAGCGACACTTATCCCGGCAAATACAACGGAATCGTAGATGAGTGGATCTTCTCGGAAGACAGGGAACCGGGCGACAAGGCTTTCCTTGAGACCGGCGACGGATACTACATCGTCTACATGGTCTCAATCTCCGAGAATCCCGAATGGTACGACAGGGTCAACAGTTTCATCAGGATGAGAAACTACCAGGCCTTCTTATCAGAGATGGAGAGCGAGTATGATTACTCCTTCGTCCAGGCCGGCCTTGACGCCATCCAGGACGTACCTTAAATCCGGATATCATTCAGATCACCTAAGAGGACTGCCCCGCAGTCCTCTTTTTATTGCTCCGGGATCAGACCTTCGATAGCGCTCAGTATCTGATGCCTCATCTGCCCGATATCAAATGAATGGGAATCCGGCGCATAGATGAAATGGACATCTCTTCCCATCCTGTACCCGTCCCTGATAAGTTTCTTTTTGTCATTAAGCTTTCTGTCCAGATACTGACTGTCTTCAGTCCTTCCACAGACTTCGTAGTAGAAGCATCTGTTGATCTCCACTACTCCTATCAGAAAATCCGGGCATATGATCTCATTCTCTTTAGTGATCACAGCTGTCTCATATTTATAAGGCAATCCCATCTGATCCAGTACATATGCTGCGATCTGTTCATTTTTCGACCTGAACTTAATGCCTTTATATTCTGTACAGTTGGTCATGGGAAATGTATTCATCCCCGGAGCTGCCTTCTCAAAGAACCCGTAATCCAGTTTTGTATTGCATGGAACCGGCATCGTATATACAGGCGGAGGTGATCTGTAGATCTGCTTCCACAGCGACATCAGTTCATTATATTCATCCTCCAGCTTCTTCCTTTTGACAATGACCGGCTCGATCTTAATAGCATTCTTTGAATTGTGTTTATACCTCACTCTCTTTCCATCAGGTGTTATTACATTAACTACATCTTTCCCGATATAGATCTTGGGAAGCTTATCAAGTTCATTCTTCAGCCAGGATATTTTTGCTGCATGATATTTGTATGGGATCATCAAATCACCTCCTTTTTCACATATGATGAACTGTTTCAAGATGGATTTGGACGACAATCCGTTACAATCCGTTACAAATCGTGTCGAAAATCATTCTGTTGATGCCATAACATGGCACAACTTATGGCAATACCCTAAAATATGCCATTAAGAATGCCATAACATGGCATTAGTTATGGCAATCTGTTGGATATTGCCTGCGAAAATGCCATAGCCTGGCAGAAGCTATGGCATTTATTGGATTATTGCCTATGGAAGTGCCATATGATGACACGATTTATGGCATTTTCCGGGCACAGAAAAAGACCTGCCGCCGGGCAGGTCTTTTTATCAGCTTAATAAATATCAGATACCGGCTACGATGAGGATAATGATCGAGATAAAAGTGATCAACATCGCGCCTACAAGGATCGTAGCAATGAGTTTGGTTACAAATGAATTCTTAGTCATCTTCATATGAGATACTGCTGTCTCCTATCGTAAGTGTCAATTCTACATTCCTGCCGTCTCTTTCAACGACTAAGGGGACTTCATCCCCCACTGAATGCGAGTCGCGTATGTCTATGATATCACTTGACTGCTCAATTTCAACCCCGTCAAAGGAAATGATCCGGTCACCGACTCTGACTCCTGCCTGATCTCCGGGACCTCCCGGAGCAAGCTCTGCCACGTACACTCCCTGAACGGCGCCGTAATATGCGTTTGAGGTTACATAGTTGACGGTGATGCCCAGATAAGGACGGTTTGCCACATATCCGTAATTGATCAGGGACTCTATTACCGATTTGACATCAGAGATGGGGATAGCAAATCCCAGACCTTCAGCCGAATTCATCTTTGCATTTGTTACGCCTACTACCTCGCCGAAGGAATTGATCAGGGGGCCGCCACTGTTTCCTTCATTGATGGAAGCATCAGTCTGGATCAGCTTCATGGTATAGCCGTTATTGTTCATCCTTCTTTCAAGAGCAGAAACGACGCCGACTGTAACAGTTCCGTCCAGGGTTCCCAGAGGATTTCCGATGACTACTGCCAGTTCTCCAACCTGGAGGACATCAGAATCTCCCAGTGTGACACAAGGATAATCTTCACCTTCCATCAGCTTGATAACTGCAATGTCTGTCTGCTCGTCAGTTCCGACTATCTTGGCATCGATCAGGTCGTCGTAACCCGGGACCATGATCTTTATGGACTTGGTATCATCTTCCTCTACCGCATCTACCACATGGGCATTTGTTACTACATATCCGTCAGCGGAGATAATGAAGCCGGAACCTGCGGAAATGGCTCCCTGCTGTCCGGTATAACTGCTGTTTCCGATGATAAAGACCGATACGGTGGCAGGACCTACGCTGGATGCGATCTCCATGGTGCTCAAAGTCTGCTTGTCAGGGTCAGTAACGCTGGCCGCCTCTTCAAGTGAGAAGCATGGATCCGCATAGGGACTTACGGCATTAACATTCTCCATATCGCTACCGTCTTCTGTCTTTTCCGGGATCTCGATCCCGGGGGTATAGCTCATGTTTCCGATCCTGCCGGTAGTCAGGGCAAAGATATACAATGTCTGCACCGCCGAAAACAGGATACAGAGCACCAGAAATACTGTCACTACCGTTACGGCCGTATTCTTATTCTTTTTTTCCTTCTCTTGATTTTCCATATATATCACCTCTAGGCTGATATTACTCTTGCCCCGTCTTTAATTATCGGCAAAACTCAAGCAATATCAGTAAGAAGCTCCCTTTCTCCGTTTTTCTGCGGCACCACCGTCCCCGAAGACCTGTCGGTGATCAGATCAGTAAATGCCTCTTCCTCATCTTTTCTTACCGTGACATCGACTTCAACTTTATCGGAATATCTGATGTCGTCAATATTCCATTCTTTGCTCCTGATAGCAAAGATCATCTTTTCGCTTATATCATAATTCATGGAAAGAGAAAAGACCGTACCCTGTTCCGCCTTCACTGTTCCGGCAGCTTTAACAGCCTGTACGGCCGCATCGGTATAGGCCCTGACGAGACCTCCCTTCCCCAGGAGGATCCCTCCGAAATATCTGGTGACGACTATGACCGCATCAGTGATCTCATTTTTTGTAAGAACCGAAAGGATGGGCATTCCCGCAGTTCCCGAAGGCTCCCCGTCATCACTGTACTTCTGCATCTTTACTCCTTCTTCCAGGATCCATGCATAGCAGCTGTGCCTTGCATCCGGGTATTCCTTACGGATGCCGTTTATGAAATCTTCAGCTTCCTGTGGGGATCTGATCCTTTTTGCCTGGCCGATAAACTCAGACTGCTTCACTTCAACAGACGAGCGCCCGTAACCTTTGAGGGTGATAAAAGATCCGCGTTCCAAGATCAGCCGATCTCCTTATAACGCTGGAAAGCCATCATGAGAAGGGCCTTGTCCTGACTGTATGTGATAGTCTCAAGTGCTTCTTCGATAGGGAAAAATCTGGCATCTATAAAGCCTTCCGAATAATCCACGTCGATCTTATCCTCGGTGGTGCTCATGACGAACCAGGAGATATTGTTGTGGACCGGCTTTCTTCTGCTGACGGAATAGAATTCGTAGTGGGTCTTTCCACAAGGCGAAAGGATCTTCGCCGTAAGCCCGGTCTCGATCTTGATCCTGGCTACGGCAACTTCAAGGATATCCTCCCCCGCTCTTACGACCCCCTTGGGGAAAGCCCATTCCCTCTTGTCGTTCATGAGCATAAGGACCTTGTCATCCTTAAAAACGATTCCGCCTGCGCAATTTCTGACTACCATATATTTCTGATATTCCTTTTATTATGCTGTGAATATGTTTGGATTTTATCATAGGATGCGGTGTTTATATATATATTAGAAGTAAAATTTATCTTTTGTTTTCAAATATATGCCATTATAATGCTCATATGATAAATGATGACAGACAATATGATCTGCGGGACTATAACCGCAAGCAGAGGACATCCGAAAGCTCCCTTAAGAACCTGCGGATGGCCTTTATAGTTCTTGCGGGAACTGCCGTAGTACTGGGATTCGTCCTTATGGGAAGCCTTCTGGGCCTTAAGTCCAAGGGAGTCCCCCTGACAGGAGATAACAGTTCCGCAGCGCCTGTCGCCGCCACTATCGGATCTGTCTCCACCCCTACTCCCACCGTCCCATATACGGTCACTGAGTATCTGCCCGAAAACCCGGTAGCCGATGAGTACTGGGGAGAACTGGAGGAAGCAGAAAACCCCGTTCCCTACGAAAGAATGGAAGTAAGGGGCATGTACCTGAACGCCGCCATGAACCTGGAGCAGAATGTGGAACTCACCAAAAACTCCGAACTCAACGCAGTGGTCATCGACCTTAAAGAGGCTGACGGCGTCTACTTTAATTCCTCCAACGAACTGGCCAACTCCGTAGGATACGTATGGAACCACTACGATCTGACGGAAGTATGCGATTACTGCCACGACAATGACGTATGGGTCATAGGAAGGATCGTCTGCTTTAAGGACGTAAACCTGGCCAATGCATATCCCGACAGGGCTATCTGCGACAGTACCGGGCAGCCTCTCCACTTCCCCAATGAAGGTAACGAGGCTTTTGTAAGCCCTTACGACTCCAGGAACTGGGATTATCTCATCGATCTGGCCATAGAAGCCATCGGCATGGGAGTAGACGAGATCCAGTTCGACTATGTAAGATTCCCTACAGGTTCCTCCGAAGAAGGTACTGATCCTTATTACGGTCTGACAGGGGAAGTCCCCGAAAGATCCGACGCCATCAACAGATTTCTCCAGACTGCCAGGATCAGGATCCAGGACACCCTCGGTGTCCCTGTATCAGCCGATATCTTCGGTATAGCAGTTACAAGCTCCCTGGACGGAGACATCCTGGGCCAGGACTGGGAGACCGTGGGCCTTACCGGGGTAGATTCTCTCTGCCCCATGATCTATCCTTCCCACTACGCCCTGGGAACTGTAATGAACGGAGTCACCTACGATTTCCCGGATAAGAATCCCTATGACATCATGTTCGGTGCCCTTATCACCGGAAGCCAGTACCACAATGCGGAAGGTTATGCAGAGGTGCGGCCCTATCTTCAGGCTTTTACTGCCTCATACCTGGGAGAAGGGCGCTATATGACATATGACTATACGGCAATAAACGACCAGATCAGGGCGCTTCAGGATGCGGGACAGTCCGAATTCATCCTCTGGAACGCAGCCTGCGAATACCCCGAAGGAAATTATGGGGGAAATAACGGTTGATAAGTGATAAAATACAAAAGTTGTAAAAACGGTTGGAGGGTATAAACAAATGATCGACATCAAAGTACTCCGGGCAGATCCCGATGCAGTAAAGGAAAATATCAGGAAGAAATTCCAGGATGACAAGCTTCCTCTTGTTGACGAGGTCGTTGCACTGGATAAGGAATACAGGGAGAGCAAGACCCGGGCCGAGTACTTAAGGTCCCAGAGAAACAAGATCTCAAAGCAGATCGGCGCCCTTATGGGTCAGGGCAAGAAAGAAGAAGCCGAGGAGATCAAGAAGGAAGTTACTTCCATGGCAGCTGAGCTGGAAGCTCTTTCCGTCAAGGAGACCGAACTCTCTGAGAAGATCGATAAGATCATGAGAGTCATCCCCAACTTCATCGATCCTTCAGTCCCCATCGGAAAGGACGATTCCGAAAATGTGGAAATGGAAAGGTTCGGCGAGCCTGTGGTTCCTTCATTTGAGATACCCTACCATGTAGATATCATGGAAAACCTTAAGGGCATCGAGCTGGATCCCGCAAGAGACACCAGCGGAAACGGCTTCTATTACCTCAGAGGCGATATCGCGAGGCTTCATTCGGCTATCCTCTCCTATGCAAGGGATTTCATGATCGACAGAGGATTTACCTATTATATTCCTCCCTTCATGATCAGATCTTCCGTAGTTAACGGCGTTATGAGCTTTTCCGAGATGGAGAACATGATGTATAAGATCGAGGGCGAGGATCTCTACCTTATCGGTACTTCAGAGCATTCCATGATCGGTAAGTTCATCGATACCATCACCGACGAGGACCAGCTTCCCCAGACCCTCACTTCCTACTCTCCCTGCTTCAGAAAGGAAGTAGGCGCCCACGGCATCGAGGAGAGAGGCGTTTACAGGATCCACCAGTTCGAAAAGCAGGAGATGATCGTCGTATGTAAGCCTGAGGAATCAAAAGACTGGTTCGTTAAGCTCTATATGAACACCGTAGACTTCTTCAGAAGCCTTGATATCCCCGTAAGGACCCTGGAGTGCTGCTCCGGAGACCTGGCTGACCTGAAGGTCAAGTCCTGCGACGTTGAGGCCTGGTCCCCCAGACAGCAGAAATACTTTGAGGTAGGTTCCTGCTCCAACCTTGGAGATGCCCAGGCAAGAAGGCTCGGCATCAGGGTAAGACCTGCGGACAAATCCCAGGGCAATTATCTTGCACACACCCTCAACAATACGGTAGTCGCACCTCCCAGAATGCTCATCGCCTTCCTGGAGAACAACTTAAACGAGGACGGTTCCGTCAGGATCCCTCTTCCCCTCCGCATGTATATGGGCGGCAAGAGCGTCATAGAGGTTCCCGAAAAATAATTTATTATAATTAAGAAACAAAGCAAATGCCGCCTCAGGGCGGCATTTGTGGCAAATAAAGGGCAAACAGATAAATTAGTTTGACTATCAAAGTTTTCTTGCTATACTGACCATAAGAAGCATAGATTTACTCTTCGCATAAGGGAGGTAATCAATATGTCAACTACAGCAGCAACAGTAATTACGACCATACTCCTGATCTACGGAGTGGTCATGACGATCCTTTATATCGTCTCTTCAAATTCCAACAACAGGAATATAAGAAAGGTGAAGTCCCTGGAACAGAAGATAAGGGAACTTCAGGGCGGTAATGTTCCTGCAGCTCCCGCTGCTCCTGCCCCCACTCCTGAATCTGTTTCAGAGGTCCTGACTCCTGAAGTCGCCCTGCAGCAGCCGAAATCAGCTCCGGCTCCGGAGAGCAGGCCCGCCTATAAGCCTGCGGAATATACATATATCCCGCCTGCCGGCGCGGCTGCAAAAGTTCCGGCACCGACACCGGCAGCCGGCAGTCCCGCTGCTGCTCCCGCCGCTCCTGCAGTTCAGGCACAGCCTGTTAAGAAGAAGCAGGCCGGTCTCGGCGCCGTAGGAGTATCCTTCTCCGTCGGTATCCTTCTTATGGTCATCGCCGCAGCAGTATTTATCTCAGCAACCTGGCAGACAATGGCAGCCGGCGCAAAGTGCGTGATCCTGGCAGCAATCGTTTCTGTAGTCTACGGATTCAGTGCTTTCTGCAGTAAAAAGCTGAAACTGGAAAAGACCGCTTCCGTCCTTTATATGCTGGGAAGCCTTATTACTCCCCTGGCTATAGTCGTAGGATTCATGGCCTTTAAGTCCCAGGAGACGGTCATCATGCTGGGCTGCTGCGCATTGTCCCTGGGTATTACAGGGTTTATCGGATATAAGATCTTCGGATCTAAGCTTCAGGTGGCCATAAGCTATTTCGGCTTTGTATGGCTTGATATCTTCATCTGCATGGAGACCATAGGCGAGTACACCGGCTTTGTAGTCGGCATCTGTTCCGCAGCACTGATCTCAGGCCTTATCTATTACTTTAAGCCCAACCTTAAGTTCTTCAACATCTTCGCCGAAGTCACGGCTTATGTGGCTGTCATCGGATTCTTCATGTCCGCCGCCATCGACTTCCACCAGATGTTCTGGTCCCTTGCAGCCCAGTTATTCTTCTTTGTATCCCTTCTGCTCCTTACAAAGAAGAGACCTTTCATAAAATATTTCTCTGCCATAGCTCCCCTTTTCACTCTTTTCATCCTGAATTCTGAAAGCTATGTGACGGACAGGTCTGCCATCGGCATCATCTATCTTGCGGCAATGATCGTCCTCTTTGTCCTTTACAGGATCCTTAAGCATGAGAATCCCGCCAGCAACGCCCTTATTGGTCCCGGTATAGCCCTTCTACTTCTGGCCGCAGCCAAAGAGCCCATATTCACGGCTTCTTCAGTCATAAACGATCCTAAGGACTTCCTTTATTACCTGGCACTGTCCGTAGGCGTGGCAGCTCCCGCCGCCATTATCCTTTTGACTAAGAATAAGATCGAAAGAAACGTATACTGGTATCTCCTCTTTGCATCACTGATCTCATTCCTTGAGGGAGTCATGACAGGTGTCGCTCCTCTTTATATCATGGCAGGACTTGCCGCAGCATCCGTATTCATCTCGCTGAAGACAGGCCACTTCAATCTTCCCATCGCAGCCTGCAGCGCTGCACTGGTCGAATTCTTTGTAGTATTTGCCAGGATGTCCAAGAGCATGGAGACCCCTTCAGTGGTCATCGCCATAGTATTCCTGGCAGTCTACGCAGGGCTGGTATTCATAAAGAGGTTTGCCACTGTGGACAACAGATCCTGGACCGCTTCCAGATACAGCGTTTTTGTCCACCTTCTCATAAGCCAGATAAGTCTTATAAGCATCTATTTCGGACAGGACGGAAGATACTTCGCTCTTATCCTTATCATGGACATTATCTTCGCTGTCCTCACCATGTTCGATAAGAACAACTACTTTGGCTTCCTGCCCGCCCTGACTTTCTTCGTAGTCGTTACAGACCAGCTTATGGATCTGGGTATGGAAAAGTTGTTCATAGGTATAATATTCATTATTCTCTTCGTAACTGTCGGAAGGCTTCTCATCTGTGAGAGGATAATAAAGAAGGACCGCATCGATTTCCTGACATTCACGGCAGGTCTGGCCTGTTTCCTTCCCATGGCAGACCATGTATATCTGGGAACTTTCCTTATTACCCTGTACATCCTGACATTTATAGGCCGTTTCTCAGACGGAACAGCGGAGGAAAAGGTCACGTCAAAGCTGCGGATCATCCTTTCGGCAGCAGTAGGAATGCTGGCATTTAGCTTTTCCATATTCGATGTGGATTATTCGGATGTGATGGACACGGAAATAAGGCTCCTTTTCATCCTGGCAGCAGCAGCACTCATCAGCTTCCTCATAAAGCCCGGGCAAGGCTCAAAATGGATATGGTTCTCAGCTGTTACATTCTGTCTTGAGATCGAAGCAGGCAAGGCCCTTCTGGATGCAAATCTCCCGGCCCTTACCCTCGTATCCCTTTTTGCCATAGCCATCTTCATCTATTCCTTCATCGCGAAAAAGAGAAGCTGGTTCATCCTGGCCATCGTAATGATCGTCCAGTTCGGACTTCTCTTCGCAGCAGTATTCTGGGAGAGCAGGCTCTGGTGGGTATATCTTCTCATCCTGGGAGTCATAGTCATCTCCACTGCTTCCGTCAACGAGTACAGAAGACGTCAGGCAGTCCTGCGGGGCGAGGAGAAAGGCAAGCTCTTTGCCGACTGGACCTGGTGATAATCACAAGACATAAAACCAGACACGAAAAAAGGCTGTCCTCTTGGACAGCCTTTTGGATACTTAAGCGATCTTCTTCCGATCAAGCTCTCTTTACGAGGCCGGAACGAAGGCAGCGTGTGCAAACATGCATTGTCTTAGGGGTGCCGTCAACGATAACCTTAACGCTGTGAACGTTAGGCTTCTGCGTAGTCAGCGCACGACGTGAAATCTGCGAACGCGTGATGCTTATCTTTCTGCCAAAAAATGTATCCTTCTGACAAACTTCACACTTGGCCATTGGAAACACCTCCTATATTTCTTTAAAACGCAAGAAAGATGATAACACAAGTGATTCTTTCTTGCAACAGTTTTATTGCGAAAAATAACGCCTTACACAGATGATCCTTCCGCACAGCTCACTGCCGGCATCAAATGAGGTCAGTCTGATGGTAGTTCCGGACCCCGAGACCATCAGAAGAGTCCCTGTATCGGTGCATATAGCCATCTCGTATATATCCGTATAAGAGTCACTGTAAGGACTTCTAAGGAACAGTATATCTCCCGGGATGATGGAATCTATCATCAGATCTCCTGTGACCACATCATACTGAAGTTCTACTTCTTCTCCCATCTCCATCTGTTCTCCGGCCGGTCTGGGCATTTTTATGCCGTTAACGGAGGAGCAGACATATACGAGACCTTCTATGGACATGCCGTTCATGGTAATGCCTCCGGGAAGATAGGAGGAATTTACAAAGCTCAATGCCGAGGATACGAAATATCTGGTGGATACTTCTTCTATCTCTTCTCTGGGACCGATCTCGATAACGCCTGAAGATCCGATCCATCCCATATCACCGTTGGGAAGGGCCACCTGGTAAACACCGTCTCT
>JAGAFH010000117.1 GCA_017612755.1 Clostridiales bacterium | reverse complement strand
CTTGAAAGATCGCAGGTAGATTCCTTATCCATTCCGATAAGGGGACGAAGTATCGGCATATCTACTACTTCATTAGTTATTCCGATAGCCTCCAGTGTCTGGCTTGCCACCTGACCTAAGCTCTCGCCTGTGATAAGGCACTTACAGTCATTCTTTAAAGCCAGCTGCTCGGCGATCTGAAGCATTACCCTTCTCATGGTAATTGTGAGCATATCCTGGGGACTGTTCTTATAAAGATCCAGCTGGATCTGGGTAAAGTTTACGATATGAAGGTTCATCTTTCCCGAGAACCTGGAAACGATCCTGGCCAGTTCTATTACCTTCTCCTTCGCCTGCTCACTTGTATAAGGGAAAGAGTGGAAATAAACGGCGTCGATGGTCATACCGCGGGAAGCCATCATATAACCGGCAACAGGAGAATCGATACCTCCGGATAAAAGGAGCATTCCCTTACCTGATGTTCCTACAGGAAGTCCCCTGTGGCCCATTACTTTCCCTGCATATACATAATTATGCTCACGGATCTCGATCTGGAGGATAAAATCCGGCTGCTTTACATTAACGGATAAAGAAGGATGATCCTCAAGGATACGGGCACCCACCTCAGTACAGATCTCGGGGGATCTATAGGGGAATTTCTTATCTCCTCTTTTGGACTCTACCTTAAATGTCTTATACTCAGGATGTTCGGAAAGAAGGCCTGCCACATACTCGGAAGCATTATTAAGGACAGACTCCATATCACCGTCGAACTTTCTGGCGAGACTTGCAGAAACGATACCGAATACCTGGGTAACGGCATTTAAGAGTTCCTTGGCACTCTCATCATTTTCGAAGTAGGGATTTCCCTCCTCCTTTGCCTCTACCCAGATCCTGCTCTGGCTCTGGAAGATCGAGAGCTTGCCGTAATGTCTTAATCTGTATTTCAGGTTGGACTTGAGCTGTATCTCGAACTTACCTCTGTTAAGACCTTTTAAAGTCACTTCGCCCATCCTGGCAAGGATAACGTTTTGTGCCATCATTTACCTCTTTAAAGAAAACTTGCTGTATATATCATCAACAGCTTCGACAAACTTTACCGCTTCGTCCATTGTATTATAACGCGAGAATGAAAGTCTTACACTGTTGACTGCTATCTTTCTGTCTATGCCCATCTCAAGGAGCACATAGCTTACCTTCTTGGACTTGGAAGAACAAGCTGATACAGTGGATACAAATATGTCATAAAGCTCCAGACAGTGAAGCATCGTCTCTGATTCAAATCCGTCAAAAGCCACATTTAATACAAAAGGAAGTCCCTTCTCCGGAGAGTTGATAACGGCACCTCTTTCGGAAAGCTCCTCCCTAAGATATGAATTGATCTTTGATACTTCCGAAAAGGCTTCCTCCCTCTTCTCTTCCGCCTCCTTTAAAGCGGCAGTAAAAGCCTTGGCAAGAAGAAGGCTCTGGGTCCCCGAGCGGAGTCCCTTCTGCTGGCCGCCGCCAAGGATAAGGGGATCGATATCAGTTCCGCTCTTAATATAGAGCATACCTACGCCTTTAACGCTGTGGATCTTATGGCCCGAAAAGGACGCCATCTGGACTCCCATGGTCTTAAGGTCTGTGGGAAGCTTTCCCAGGGACTGGACACAGTCCAGATATATGGCCGTGTTTCTGTTCTTCCGTTCTCTTATCTTAACGATATCCTCCAGAGGAAGGATGGCTCCGGTCTCATTATTCACATATGTAAAACAAAGAAGGGCCGTGTTTTCGTCCAGCTCCTGCTCCAGCTGTGAAAGATCCGGAGATCCGTTTCTGTCGACCTTAAGATAAACTACTTCATACCCCTTCCCCGAAAGAAGGGCTAAAGTCTCTAAAGTAGCTTTATGTTCGGTATTGGTAGAGATGATCTTTTGTCCGGCCCTTTTGTTCCTGGACATATAGCCTTCGATAGCCGTATTGGCCCCTTCAGTTCCGCAGGATGTGAAAAAAAGTTCCTCATCCCTGCAGCCCAGAATAGAAGCAGCAGTCTTAAGCGCTTCCTTATATTCTTTGTCGGCCTTTAAACCGAGCTTATGAAGAGATCCCGGATTTCCGAAGGAATCATCGCTTCTGAGTTCTTCCGAGATGACTTCAAAGACCCTTTGGGAGGGCTTGGTGGTGGCGCTGTTATCGAAATAGATCATGATCAGACGTTAAGCTCTACGTCCACGATCCGGAGATCATCCTTATGGGCCTCAAGAACAGGATATACAGCTTCCTTAAGGAATGTGGTCACCTGCTCGGGACATCTGCCGATATAGAGCTTGGGATCAAGGAGTGAATCAAGGGACTCCCTGTCGAGACCGAACTCGGGATCTTCCACGATGAGGTCCAGAAGATTATTAGGCTTACCTTCCACCTTAACAGTCTTTCCTGCCTCCATGGAAGCAACACGGATCTTCTCGTGAAGAGCCTGACGGTCGCCGCCTCTCTTAACAGCTTCCATCATGATATTCTCAGTAGCCATGAAAGGAAGTTCGTTCATGATGTGCTGATGGATCATGTTGGGATATACAACGATACCGGAAACGATATTTGTGTAGATACCAAGGATGGCATCAACAGCAAGGAAAGCCTCGGGTACGCTGATACGCTTATTGGCGGAATCATCAAGTGTTCTCT
>JAGAFH010000116.1 GCA_017612755.1 Clostridiales bacterium | reverse complement strand
TGTCTTACAAAGGTCTTTTGATTCCAATACTGTATTAGTCATTTCTGATCCTCCATAATTCCACAGAGTTTATTTTTCTAAGTACTATTGATGTGACGGCTGCTATTACTGCTATAACTCCCAGTGGGAATAAGATGTAATACCAGAGTACGTTGACCGAGGTCTAATATCCAACCGTGTATCCTACGAGAGAGAATACAAACTTCAGGAAGACCTTCATTATTGTCCTTACCGTCAGTATTCCCAGAAGCGTGGAGAACAGAAGTATCAGAAGGATCCTTAAGATCTGCCAGGCTTTGATGGTACCTGTACCAAAGCCGCTGCATTTAAGAAGAGCTATCTCCGGTACTTCGTCCAGTATGTTAAGGGACAGATAAAGAACTGTTACCAGAGCCATCATGAAGCAGATCACCGGTATTACCACTCTGACCATCATAGTGAACATGGTGCTGTTGGCCCGGAGCTGATACTGGACTTCCTCGTCCCTGTCCCTGACGCTGGCCTGACCGTACATATCCCTCATCTGCTCTATATACATGGGCTTATCCTCATCAGGGGCATCGATACGGCATCCGTTAAGTGCCACGTTGGAATCGGCGGCGCCGTCAAAGCTTTCACTCATCAGGGCGGTCAGATAAACGATGGGTGCATCAAAAGTACCCGTAACTATATAGTCTTCCGAGACGCGGTCATATGAGATGCCGTCTTCGTTATATCTGTTATATTCCAAAGTGATAGTATCTCCGATCTCTATACCGTTCACCATTGCGTGATAAGCATTGATGGCCACTTCGTTAGGGAGTTCCGGCCTGACGCCTTCATACATATCAAGACTTAAACTGTAGGGATTATTAAACTGGATGATGCACTCGTAGGTCTCTCCATCATGGATCATCTTCGGATCCTCTGTAAGGAACTGAAAATAATCTACAGTGGCCGGAATACCGGCATCCTGAAGTTCCTTATTGATGATGTCATAAGCACCCTTGATGTTTCCGCCTCTCGTGATATATTCTTCCATCACATCATCAGGAAGATCTATGGCGAAATCAAAGTGGGCACGTCTCCAGTAATGCTCGATGAAGTAAGCGGAGTTAGTGGTCTCATTTACCTCCAGTACAGTCATACAGATGGCAAACCCGATGAGATAAGAGATTATCAGAAAGGAATATCTCTTGATCTTTGTAAGCAGATCCGTCAATGCCAGATAAAGAGGAATGTTTATATTCTTTATCTTATGAAGGAAGAATCCCGGAAGGGCTTTAAATCTCTCGCCTCTGTTCTCACCTGCTATGACATCCATGATGCTAATCTTCTTCATCCTCTTAAGAGCGATGGAAACAAAGAGCACGATAAGAAGGAATATCATGACGGAAGAGATACCTGCAGTTGTTACAAGAGCGGACTTCCGGGGCATCAGCATTCCGGGGGACACATATTTAACATAAAGTCCTGCCAGGAATATTCCTCCGAAATAGCCCACTACTGAACCTACCAGGGAAAGAGCAAGATACTTGGAAGCGAAGAGCCAGTTGAAGGACACGGATTCCACACCCAGGGCCTTTAACATTCCCAGTTCTTTTTCCTCACTCTTTATGGCCGTCTTAATGGTATATGTGACAGTCATAAATACCATGATTATAAGGAAGATGGACATGATCAGGATCAGGGCATTAAGAGCGGTACTGACCTGCTCGTTGGAGCTATAGCCCTTAAGGGATGCATACATGACCGTATTCCCCAGATCATCCTTCATCCCGTTAAAGTCTGCAGCAACCGAAATGATATCTACATTCTGGGCGCCTTCAGTAAGATCCACATAATAGACGTCTCCTATAACCGGGCTTTCATTCAGAAGGATCTGATAATCCTCGCTGTTAAAGAACAGTCTGGAATAATCGTCCATAGCGGGATCCTTTGTGAAAGCCGCGATGGTGAACTCATAGATATTACCCATCTGTGTGGATATCCGAAGCTTATCTCCCGTTTCAATGCCTGTCAGCGTATGAAGATACATGGGCACAGCCACGGTACCGTAGGGCAGTTCAAAGAAGTTACTGTCCATATCCGTGACCTTGTCGTGCTCTGCCGACAGATCAAAAGCATAAAACTGCTGGTGTACTATCCTGCTGTAATCATCCTCTTCGATCGGCTCAAAATCCACCGCATTGGGATTTAATACTATGGTCTGTCCCAGCTCCACATCAACTACGTCGTCTCTATCCCTGAACCAGTTGAGGGCATTTTCCCTTCGCTCTTCCATGCCGTCCATGTCCCTTTCGACGATCATGAAAAGGTCAGCGGCATTTACCCTGTCCTCGTTTTCGCTGACGCCTAAGGTATTGGCATATAAGAGCACTGCGCTTGCTACAGTAAGGACCGATGCAAAACACATGAAAACAAGAAGGATAAAATTCAATCCCTTCTTGTCTGCCAGGTCCTTTTTAAGCATTCTCCAAAACATCACCTTACTCCTTTTTCCGGATTCTGGTGACATTTTAGCTATCCAATTATTAAGAAATCCTTAAACGTGGAAATAATCCTTCAGAAAATCTCCGAAGTCCTTTATATCGATGCCTTTTACCTTGAAAAAGTAATAAAATACAGTACCGAATATCGCAACCAGCGTAATAAGGACCACAAGGGATGTAAGGCAGCCTGTCTTACCGGTCTTCCTGTCGTATATATACAGGGTGCAGTTATTGTCGGGGTCTTCAGGATCGTAGCAGATGGTCTGGGTCTTTCTTTTCCAGAGGGCTCCGGAGCCTTCGCCGTGACCTTTATAGATCTTGCCGTCTACTTCGAATTCGTAATCCATAAAGGCATCATAGTCTACGTCCTCTTCGCCGTTATGGTATCTGGACCTTCTGACCATCTTGAAATTAGAGATCTTTCCGTCTGCCCTTCCGCTCATTTTCTTATACTGTTCTTTTATGGCTTTCCTTCTGAGGGCATCCTTAACGGATGACCATATAAAGAGGGCCACCATCAGTACTGCAAAAGGTATTCCAATAAGCCAGATCTTTATGTTGTCCATGATGCCTGTTTAACTCCTAACTTCTCTTATTCATCAATAGCTTCAAATGTATATTCGGGGGCTGTCTTTTTACTCCTGCCCCTGACAAATCTTACAACTCCAAATATGATAACTGCCAGCCAGAAACCAAAGGTGATCATTCCATCCACAGTAGCGTTCTTGTTCAGATAATCATTAAGTGAAGGAGAAGCGGATATGATGATGACCCTGATCAATGCCGGGATCACAAATCCCGCTGCAGCGAAGATGATGATGGTCCACCATCTGGGGGCATGTTTGGGCTGAAGTTTACCGCACTGGGGACACTTTCTGTCCAGGGTATAGAAATTCTTTTTGAAGAACCAGTTTTTCTTCTTACCTGTCTGGCGCATAAACTCATCGCATCTGGTCTTCAAGGTATCCTGATCACAGGATGAGATGGTATAGGATCTCCAGCCGCTGTCTTTTTTACACTTCCTGCAGTTGAAGCGGTAGCTGACCTGCTTCTCTGCTTTTTCGCCCCAGGCCGGAGTATCGGACTTAATGTTCCTGACGGCTTCACCAAACTGATCCTGGGTTATTCCCAGCTTTGTATATTCACGCTTAAGGCCGGAAGCCATTGCTCCGATCTCAGATGCAACTGCAATGGGAAACACGATCCAGGTGACGGCAGTCAGGATATTTCCTACACCTCCGCCGATCACTACCGAGAATATTACTGTCAGTACTATGGCAGTAATAAGTATTCCGATGCCGGAGAAGATGATCTTCGGCAGCAGGGCCTTTCTCTTTTTATTCAACGTCTTAAGGGATTCTGCCGAAAGGTTTTCGCCCCCCGGGAAGTGCTGTGGGATCATTACGGGATACTTACTCATGAATCTTCCCTCCTGTTATCAGACCGCGGGTGAATATCCTACTGTTTTAATTATATCAGAACCTTATTTGACCTTCTTATAAAAACTAACGTGGGCTGAGAGCTCCTTGAAGCCATTCTTCTGATAGAACCTGTAGGAAGGCTTGTCGTTATCGGTCTGAAGGAAGATACCGCAGAGACCTCTTCCCTTTATGTCCTCTTCTATCATCTTCATGAACTTAGATCCCATGCCCTGTCCCTGAAGTTCCGGGCTTACGCAGAACTCCTCGATATTGTAGTTGGTGCCTTCCCACCAGTGGCGTATCATGCCCAGGGACATGGCCACCAGCTTCCCGTCTCTGGTGAGACCGAAGTTTAAGGCATTATAGGACCCGGATATCTCTTTTATATATTCTCCCAGCTGGACGGGGTCATTCCAGTCGTCATTCCAGGGCTCGTCCCTGAAAGCTCTTTTGTAAAGCTGCCCCATCTCTTCCAGATATGTACTGTCCAGTTCGATAAACTCTTCCATATTATCCTTCGAACCTGTTGAACCAGGCTCTCTCAGCAAAGTCTTTTTTCTTGGGGCTCCTGATGTCTTCTGCTGCAATTCCTACCGGGAGGAAACATACAAGATCATAATCATCCGGTACTGAAAGCACTTTCTTCATCTGAAGATCGATCCTGTCATCATCACAGATATGGCCTTCGTACCAGCAGCTCTGGTATCCCAGTTCCACCATGGTCAGGAGCATATTCTCGATAGCTGCAGAATAGTCCTGGATGGCAAAGCACTTATCCCTGTAGGCATTGATCCTTTTTGTCAGGACGCAGATGGCAGCAGGTGCCGTCTGGGCTACGGGAGGATCGATAACGCCCTTGAGCTTACTTAAGACTTCCGGATCATCCACGGCTATAAGGCTGGTGGTCTGCTTATTACATCCGGAAGGTGCGGCAAGGCCTGCCTCCATGATCTTTATAAGATGCTCCCTGGGTACGGGAATGTCTTTGTATACACCTCTGTAGCTGTGTCTGCTGTTTACAGCTTCAAATACTGTCATGTTCTTATCCTCCTTTTCCGCCTTTTCTTACTTTGATATTAGCACATATTATCCTGCCCTGAAGGTCCTTGTTATCTTAAATCCTGTTTTTTCGTACAGGTCTATGGCTCTTTTGTTCCATTTTGCCACGTGAAGGACCGGGGTGTCTGCCTTAATATTCTCTATTGCCCAGATAAGGATCTTTTTGCCGTATCCTTTCCCCTGATACCTTTTATCCACCAGAAGATCATCGATCTCTCCGTCTTTAAGGGCTACGCTTCCTATAAGCTCATCGTCTTCTGTCAGAAGATATACATCCTCCATGTTTTCCCCGAAGAAGGAGTCATCACGGATAAAGTCATAGGGCTTTATATCCAGTTCTTCCCTCATCTCATGGTAACAGTCGTTATACATCTTCCTGTACCGGTCTTTGAACAGAGAACAGTAAGGCAGAAGCTGAACTTCCGCCCTTTCCTTTCCGTTCTTTTCGTATCTCATCTCATGTACTTCTATCATCTTTATTCCAGTATCCTGTATTTTGACTTTTCTTTATCACTTAACTTGTCGAACTCTTTCTGTTCAAAGATATAGGGAGGTTTTTCCTTTCCGAACATATCAGTCTTAACTGCCCAGAAAGTACCGCCTTCACAGATGTCCATGATGTCCTCAAAG
>JAGAFH010000115.1 GCA_017612755.1 Clostridiales bacterium | reverse complement strand
GGTGTCTATTCAGTAGTGCACATACATAACGACTACCTTCAGATGCTTCTTGACGCAGGATGGGTACCTTTTGGGTTTTCTGTTTTCGCGCTTATAAAGTCGCTCCGCAAAGGTAACGCAGTTAAGTATGCTGCTTCTATCCTTATCCTTGTACATGTGCTTTTCGACTTTGACCTTCAGTTTATTGCCATGGGCCTTATCCTGATGGCACTTCTGCGGGACAATGAAAAGGAAGTTAAGTCTTATGTTTTCACCAAGGCTCCGGAGCTTTATATCGCTCTTGTTATCTCCGCCTGTGTGTCCCTTTATTTTGGTGCGGCTTCCGCCCTTGGGCACATGGAAAAGAACGAAGCTGCAGTTAAGGTCTATCCTGGGTATACAGACTGCTGGATAGAGATCTTAAAGGAATGTGATGATGCAGAACAGATGGAGTTTACGGCCGATAAGATCCTTGCCCTTAACCCCTCCTGCTCCATTGCAAATTCTGCCAAGGCCCGGGCCGCCTTTTCAAGAGGTGATATCCCCGCCATGGAAGAATATAAGCTCAAGGCCATATCACATAACAAATACTCTTTGGAGGAGTATCTGGATTATATCGACATGATGAGCGTAGCCATGAACCTTTATCTTGAAAAAGGCGACACAGACAGCGCCACCTACTGTGCATACAAGATCATTACGGTTCCTTCTTTGATCGATGAGGTTCTTGAGGGGACTTCCTCTCTCGGCTGGAATATACAGGACCGGCCCGAACTGGACCTTCCCCCGGAGTATACCGATTACATAAATGATCTCAGGAAAGGGATCTGATTTCTCTCACTTTTCTTAAAATATTATAATTAAAAAGCATTCCTTTCTGTGGTAAAATAGTTGTCGGCTTATGTAAAGGGATTAGCGGTATCCCTTCATCAATAATTCACATTAAATCACTCTTTGGAGGAATCTATGAGCAGACTTAAAAATGTAACCACTACATTGGCTCAGGAAACTGTCGAAGAACTCTACAAGGACATTGAAAGAAATATCCAGACCAGCCAGCCCGGCCTGTGTCCTGTAGATCTTGCGGCCGCTTTCATCCATCTGAGTCATGCCCGTTCCTGCGGTAAGTGTACTCCCTGCCGTATCGGACTGGGCCGTCTCGAGGAACTGATCAACTCAGTACTCGACGGAAAAGCTACTCCCGACACTCTCGACGCTATCGAGAAGACTTCGGAAAGTATCTACCGTTCCGCAGACTGTGCTATCGGATCTGAGGCAGCAAGAATGGCTATCAAAGCCGTCAAGGGATTCAGAGACGATTTTGAGGAGCATATCAATCACGGCAGATGCAAGCTCCAGAACTTCAAGTCAGTTCCCTGTGTTGCAGAGTGTCCTGCCCATGTAGATATCCCCGGATATATCGCACTTATCCATGAGGGAAGATATGATGACGCTGTTAAGCTCATCCGTAAGGACAATCCCTTCCCTGCAACATGCGGCATGATCTGCGAGCATCCCTGTGAGGAGCACTGCAGAAGAACTCTCGTTGATGACGCTATCAACATCAGAGGTCTTAAGAGATATGCCGTTGAGCACGAGTCTGAGATCAAGGCTCCCGTTAAGGCTGAGCCCACAGGCAAGAAGATCGGCATCATCGGTGGTGGTCCTTCCGGACTTACAGCTGCTTATTTCCTTTCCATCATGGGACACGACTGCACAGTTTACGAGCAGCGTGACAAGCTGGGCGGAATGCTCCGTTACGGTATCCCCAGCTACCGTCTTCCCAGAGAGATCCTTGATAAAGAGATCGAAGGCCTTAAGCTGGCAGGCTTTAAGACCATAACTAATATTTCAGTCGGTAAAGACATTACCATGGAGGAACTGAAGGCCCAGTATGATGTGATCTACATCTCCATCGGTGCCCACACTGACAACAAGATCGGTATCGAGGGCGAGGACGCTGAGGGCGTTATCTCTGCTGTTGAGATGCTCAGAGGCATCGGCGACGGCAACATGCCTGACTTCTCCGGCGAAGATATCGTGGTAGTCGGCGGCGGTAACGTTGCGATGGACGTTGCAAGATCTGCAATAAGACTCGGCGCCAAGACAGTTAAGATCGCTTACAGAAGAAGAAAAGTCGACATGACCGCTCTTGCAGAAGAGGTTGAGGGCGCTGTTGCCGACGGATGTGAGATCATCGAGCTCAACGCTCCCACTAAGATAGAGAAGACGGCAGACGGAAAGGTCGCAGCTCTCTGGGTACAGCCCCAGATCGTAGGCGAAGTCAAGTGGGGCCGTCCCGCTCCCGTTACTGCAGACGCTCCCGAAGTACGTCTTGCCTGTGACAAGGTACTCGTAGCAATCGGCCAGGGTATCTAATCCGAACACTTCGGAGAGAATGGTATCCCCTTGAACAGAAGAAAGATCGCTGCTACTGAAGCAGGTGATTTCGAAGAGGTCGACGGCGTTTTTGCCGGCGGTGACTGCGTAACAGGTCCTGCTACAGTTATCAAGGCTATCGCAGGCGGTAAGGTCGCTGCTGCAAATATCGACGAGTATCTTGGCTTCAAGCACGAGATCACCAGCGGCGTAGATATGCCTCCTGTCAGATTCGACGACAGAGAGCCTATGGGACGCGTTAACATGACTGAGCGTCCTGCCAGCGAGAGAACTAAGGACTTCAAACTCATGGAGAACTCCATGACAGATCAGGAGGCATGTCAGGAATCTGCCAGATGCCTGCAGTGTGACCACTTCGGTTGCGGATTACTGAAAGGAGGCAGAGAATTCAAATGGTAAATCTGACTATTGACGGTAAGGCCGTATCTGTTGCTGAAGGAACCAGCATCCTCGACGCGGCTAAGAGCGTAGGAATAAATATCCCCACCCTTTGCTACTGGAAGGGACTTAACGAGGTAGGCGCATGCCGCGTTTGCGTTGTTGAGGTAGAGGGCAAAAAGCGTCTTCCCGCCGCATGTAATACGGCTGTTGAAGAAGGCATGGTCGTCAGGACCAATTCCAAGAAAGTCCGTGAGGCCAGAAAGTACAATGTAGAGCTTATCCTTTCAGAGCACTTCTGCCACTGCACCACCTGTGTAAGAAGCGGTAACTGTAAGCTCCAGAAGCTGGCCAACGATCTTAACATCCTTGAGATCCCCTACGAGTACCACTACGCTGAAGACAGATACAGCAAGACTTTCCCTCTTAACCGCCTGGACTCCAGGTGCGTTAAGTGCATGCGCTGTATCCAGATGTGCGAAAAGCAGGCCTGCAATATCTGGGATCTTGTAAATACAGGTTCCCGTGCTACAGTAGGACTTTCCGATTCCTATACACTGGAAGAGTCAAACTGCGCTCTCTGCGGACAGTGCATTACCCACTGCCCTGTCGGAGCTCTTATCGAGAGAGACGACACAGAGAAGGTAGTAGATGCCCTCAACGATCCCGAGAAGATCACTATCGTTCAGATCGCTCCTTCCATCAGAACAGCATGGGGCGAACCCTTTGGTCTTTCTGCAGATAAGGCAACAGTCGAAAGGCTCTGCTCTGCCCTTAAGATCATGGGATTCAACTATGTATTCGATACAAACTTCACGGCAGATCTGACCATCATGGAAGAAGGATCCGAGTTCCTTGAAAGACTTACAAAGAACGAAGGAAAGCTTCCTCTGTTCACATCCTGCTGCCCCGGCTGGGTAAGATTCGTTAAGTCCCACTACCCTGAGTTCGTGGACAATCTCTCTACAGCCAAGTCTCCCCAGCAGATGTTCGGCGCTGTTGCAAAGAGCTACTATGCTGAGATCTTAGGCGTTGATCCTTCCAAGATCTTCTCAGTTTCCATCATGCCCTGTCTTGCCAAGAAGCACGAGTGTGCTATCCCTGCAATGAACGACGCATGCGGAGATCCTGATGTTGATGTTGTTCTTACAACGAGAGAAGTCGACAGACTTATCCGCGCTGAGCAGATCGATCCCTGCAAGATCGAGGATGTGGCTCTTGATATGCCTCTCGGTATCGGTTCCGGTGCCGGAAATATCTTCGGTGCTACAGGCGGCGTTATGGAGGCAGCTCTTCGTTCCGCTTATTATCTCGTTACAGGTTCCAATCCCGATCCCGATGCATTTAAGGATGTAAGAGGTCAGAAGGGCTGGAAGGAATCCACCTTCGACATCAACGGAACCACAGTAAGAGTTGCTGTTGCCAACGGTCTCGGAAATGCCGACAAGCTCCTTAAGGCTATCAAGGCCGGTGAAGTCGAGTATGACTTCGTCGAGATCATGGCCTGCCCCGGCGGTTGCGTAGGCGGTGGCGGACAGCCTATCCACGAGCAGTGCGAGATGGCTCCCGAAAGAGCTCCCGTCCTTTATGATCAGGACAAGAATATGACTCTTAGGTTCTCCCACGAGAATCCCTCCATCAAGGCCATCTACGAGGATTACCTCGGCAAGCCTTTATCCGAGAAGTCACATCATCTGCTCCATACTGACCACCACGCTTGGAAGATGCCAAACGAGGAATAAGACGACGAGGGCCCGCCCTGACCGGCGGGCCTTTTTTATTTCAGATCCGGGGTAATATTCTCCATTATCAGGCCGATCTGCTTTCTCAGTTCCTCCACATCAAATGAATGGGATGTGGGAGCATATACCATCATCACATCTGCCCCGGGCCGCAGTCCGACACTGATATACGGCCTCAATCTGGTTTTCATTGTCTCTTTATAATCCGGGTCATCAGGAGCTCCGAATATTTCCATATATACACATCTGTCCGCAGCTCTTGAATCAATTAGAAAGTCAGGATGTATGGTGAGGAAATCAGATATCTTAAGCTCTGTCTCATACTTATATTCTATCCCCATCTCATCCAGTATTATCGCTGCCATCTGCTCATTCTTCGATCTGAACGCAATGCCCTTATAATACGTGGGATGCCTTATGATCTTATCATTTTTGCATTCTTCCCTGCTATCATAGTAATCATTGTTCATCCTGTTCTTCCCGACGATCGGAAAATTCACTTCCGGAGGTTTGATCTTGTAAGTACTGTCCCACTCTTTCTTAAGACGGTCATACTCCTTCTGAAGTTCGCTTCTCTTCATCGCAACATCATACCATTTCTGTCCGTTCCAGGAATGAATATAATACCTGTGCCGTTTTCCCCCGAAATATACATACATCGTTTCATCTCCCATATAGATCAACGGGAGTTTGTCTATCTCGTTCTTTAGCCAGCCCAACCTGAGCGCATGATAATTCCGGTACATAAACGATATCTCCTTTCTTTTTCTTCAAGATATCGTTTCGTCAACTTAAATTGGACGACAATCGGATACAATTTACGACAAAGACGACAATGTCATTATTTTTTGACCTGATTCTTGACCTATCTGGTCAGAAATTAAGTCAATCTCAGGCAAATCGGACCTTTTTTGACCTGATCTTTGACCTATATGGTCAAGCTTTTGGTCAAAATCAGCTTAAAAGTGGAGTTTTTGACCTAATCTTTGACCTACTGGGTCAAGTTTTAGGTCAATTTCGCGGGATAAAAAAGGGGCTGCTGTGAAGCAGCCCCCTTCTTTCGACTATAACTTACTTATATATTAGTATTCCGGCTCAAGGAGACCGTAGTTTCCGTCTTTCCTTCTGTAGATGACGCATACGGAATCGGTGTCGGAATCAAGATATACGAAGAAGTTATGTCCCAGCATCTCCATCTGAAGGATAGCATCCTCTGATGTCATGGGACGAAGAGTAAATGTCTTCTTTCTTGTGATCTTTGTCTCGTTCTCGATCTCGTAGTCGAAATCTGCACTGTTATCCTCTTCAAGATAGCTTGCGATCTGAGGATAATCTTTCTTCTTCTTGAGAAGTTTTGTCTTCTGCTTCCTGATCTGTGACTCAAGCTTATCAACAGTCTTGTCCACAGCAGTAAGGATCTCTTCGTCACGAGCCTCGGCTCTGTAGATCTTGTTGTCAAGCTTCAACGTGATCTCAACTACCATCAGGCTTCCTTCGGGTCTGATCCTTACATTGAAAGAACCTTCTTCACCGAAGTACTTGTCAAACTTGGACATCTTGGCAGTGATCTTGCCTTCGAGTCTCTCACCGATCTTGATACCTTTGCCCTGTGTCGTGATCTTCATGGAATCACATCCTTCCTATAGTGAACTTCAAGGTAGGTAATATCTACCTTACATTTATTATAAATCAAACTTTATTAACTGTCTGTAAACCTATTTAGGCAAAAATAAAAGACAGCCGGAACATGTCCGGCTGTCCTGGATATTCAGTTATTAAGATATTACTCTTCTGTCTTAGCCTCTTCTGCGGGAGCTGCAGGCTCTTCAGCAGCAGGTGCCTCAGCAGGAGCCTCCACAGGTGCTGCAGGTGCAGAAGCCGTAGCTTCATCAAACTTTGCACCGCACTTATAGCAGAAACCATACTCGAGATTATTCTCTGTACGGCAGTTGGGGCAGAGCTTAAGTCCTCTCT
>JAGAFH010000014.1 GCA_017612755.1 Clostridiales bacterium | reverse complement strand
TATCACTTTATTCCTTCCGGGGCTACTGTTGATCAGGTGCCTCTTGAGAAGTTCGTGGGCTATGCCTATGTGGCAGAACATTCAGGAGATATAAGTGCATCTGATATTACTTCTATTATTGCTGCTGCAGGGTCTTCGCGGATGATACTTATTAAGGGACCTGCTACCTTGACCTTGGAGGCTGCTTCTGTTGTGGCATCTTCAGGTGTTGTTTTATTTGGAAATGAATCACAGACTGTGGGACCTGAATCTGCTCCTGCTGCTGTGCATAATGTTCTTCTTGGTGCATCTGTTGTGCTCCTTGAGGGGATACGTCTTTCTTCCGTTCCTGTGGGGACTTATCTTCTTTGCGCCGCCCCTTTAAATCTGGGCGGAGCAGACGGGGCTCCCTGCAGGGCAATCTTGATGGAAATATAAAGATATTTGCGAAATTTGCACGTTTTCCGGCTGAAAATGAGGGTAAAATTGCAATTTTGGGGCAGATTAACTCAAATCTGCCACATTTTGCTTTGGAAATCGAAGTACTCCGGTGTAATAATTCAATTATCAGGCAATTAATCTTCATAACACACCCTCCAAAGGCCCGGCTTTTGTCCGGGTCTTTTTGTGTTAGACTTACTTGTGAGGTGGTTTTTGGTGTCGACTAAGAGAATTGTTTCTTTGGTACTTGTTCTTTCTTTTCTGCTGGCGGGGTGTTCCGGGCCGGTGGCTGAAGAGACTTCATCTTCTTCCTCCTCTTCGGCTGTTTGTTATTCCTGCCCGGGTGAGACTTTAAGATCTCCGGTGATCCGGAACAGTTCTTTTGATGTTCCTGTGGCAGATGAATCCTCGTCTTCTTATTCTCTTGTGTTTACCGGGTCCTGGGATCTTGTTGAGTCGGAGGAATATAAGGAAGAACTTACGCATCTTTTCTATGCGGTATATCCCAGGATATGTGCAAGATGGGGTGACGGGACGGAACCTTCCACCATCTGTCTTTATGCGGATCCTTCTGACGACGGGGTGGCTTATTCCTCAGGAGAGACGATCGGGGTGTCAGTTGCTTATGCAAATGAGAATCCTACCGACATCGGATGGTTTGCCCATGAGCTGGCCCACAGCGCTTTCTATTTCTATTCTTATCTTGACTGGTTCGAGGAGATACTGGCCAGCTATGCGGGATACAGATATTTCCACAATACTTCGCCTTCTGCTTTGAAGTATATAGACCTTTCCTGTGAGAGCGTTCAGTCCTGGTACTATGAGCCCTACGGGGAAGGAGTTCCTTTCTTTGCGTATCTGGACTATAAGTATCCGACAACCGGATCCTCCCTTGGACTTCTGGATTCACTGGTGGCGGCGATAGATTCCGGGGAGATAGAACTGGAGGGAGATCCTCTTGATCCTGATACTGCTTTTAATTCTGTGGTGTCTTCCGTTACCGGATGTTCCACTATAGAAGATCTGCGCTTGCAGTTCCTGGCTGATGTGGAATCGGGGGATTATTCTTTTGATGGTTTTTCGTCTTACAGGGATAATTACCTGACATCGGATATTCCCGGGGTTCCTGATATCTCGTATGTGTCCCTTGAGCTTCCGGATCTGTCTTCCGTTCCTTCCGCTTCTGCTGTTTCCGGTCCCGTGTCTTATGACAATGTGTTTTCGTCTGCTACTGTAGTGCGGTCTTCGGGGTATATCAATGAGGGGGAGGCGGACTCTTTCCTGGTGGACGGATCACTGGATACCAAGTGGTGCGCGGAGTCGGGAAATGTGACTGACGTCAGCTATGTTGTTGAGGGAGTGGAGCACTTTATCGTGCTGGATCTGGGATCTGAAGTTGCTTTTGACACATATACTGTTTACAACGCGGGATCGGTGGAGCTTTCCGAGTGGAATATGAGTTCCTGGGAACTTCTGGTGTCTTCTGACGGAACTACTTTCTATCCTGTGGACTATCAGGAGTCCTGCGCCATGGATGTGGCCTCTTTCGATATTGGTCTTACCACGGCCAGGTATGTTATGCTTAAGGTATATGACGCTGAAGAAGACGGCGGAACGGTGAGGCTTTATGAGCTCACTGCAGGAATGAGGTGAGAGGGATGAATAAGTTTAAGATAAGAATGGCGCTGCTGTCTTTTGTCAGTATATTCTTTTTCCGGCTGGGTATATTTTTGCTTCTGGGTATTGTCCTTATGGTAATTGGTATTCAGGTGCGTACGTGTTTTGCCGTCGGAATAGCTCTCGTTGCTTTTGACTTCATTGCATCTGTCATCGAGACGGTGAAGATGTTCCGGATCATAAAGATGGGCGGTCATCCGGTCATCGAGCAGGTCAATGATGCCATCAACAGTGAAGATCCTTACGGGGCTATGGATAAGGTGATGGAGAACCGTTCAGGTGATGTGGATGTGGCTGCCGGAAAGATGGCCTGTGTGATCCTGAAGGACTGGACAAAAAACGACAGGGTGACCTCCGAGTGCGTGGATAAATTTGAGAAGATGTGCGGCGAGTATATAGCCGGTGAGAAGAAGATCCTGGAGTATGGTCCCGTTAAGGATTCCTCCTCGTATTCCTTCTGCCTTATGAGACAGTATCCTCTTGCTGACGGAACGCAGATGAGGATATTTATGGCTCTGGTGTTTAAGGCATCGGAAGAGTTCTCTTCTCTTCGGGGGAGCTTTTCCTCTGATGAACTTGACGAGGAGTTCTTCTCCCATGTCCGTTCGACGGAGATCTATTCCATTCTTTCCTCCCGGGAGTTTACTTCCAGGCAGATCGGCTTTGAGTGATTGAAACCCTTCTTTTTGTGTGTTAATCTCTTTTTGCTACCTGATAAGAAGTTTATTTACTGACGGCAAGGTGCAGAACAACTTATTGTTTTCTTGGGCGCTTTTTGCGCCTGCTTGCCGTACCTTGTTTTTTGAGGGTGCGGTTTTTTGTTGGAGGTTTTTATGGAAACACGTGTTGCAGTAATGAGCATGATCGTGGGTAAAGAAGGAGATGTTGAGCATCTGAACGCTCTATTACATCAGTATGGACAGTACATCATCGGACGTATGGGGATACCCTACCGTGAACGTGGTATCAATATCATAAGCGTGGTGCTGGATGCTCCTTCAGATGAGATCTCTTCCCTTGCGGGAAAGATCGGAAATCTTAAAGATGTGAACGTGAAGACGGCTTATTCAAATGTCTGAAGTCTTAGCTCTTATCGACAAGCTCTCCCGTGACCGGTCTTTGACGGAAGAGGAATATGAGATCGTGGTCTCGGGTTTTTCGCCTGCGGCTGCATCTTATGCTGCCTCTCTGGCTTCTTCTGTCCGCGCATCTTACTACGGATCTGCTGTCTTTATGCGTGGTCTCATCGAGATCTCAAACTACTGCAGAAATGACTGTCTTTACTGCGGTATCCGCAGAAGTAACAGGTCCTGCTCGCGGTACCGTCTGTCGCCTTCTGAGATACTTGCCTGCGCGGAGAAAGGATATGGTCTTGGTTTTCGTACCTTCGTACTTCAGGGAGGAGAGGACCCCTACTATACGGATGCTGTTTTGTGCTCCATCGTATCTTCCCTCAAGTCTTCTTTTCCCGACTGCGCCGTGACCCTGTCCATGGGGGAGAGGTCCCACGAAAGTTATGCTGCTTTATTTGCTGCCGGAGCTGACAGGTATCTGCTGCGGCATGAGACGGCCTGTCCTGAACACTATGCCAGGCTCCATCCCTCTTCCATGAGCTTTTCGAACCGTATGGAGTGTCTTTCCTCTCTGCGTTCTATCGGATATCAGGTGGGCTGCGGCTTTATGGTGGGGTCCCCTTACCAGGATGCTTCCTGCCTGGCCCGGGATCTGAAGTTCATTGAGTCTTTCCGTCCCGACATGTGCGGAATAGGCCCCTTTGTACCCCACAAGGATACGCCCTTCGGATCTTTCCCTGCCGGGTCTTCAGATCTGACATGCTATCTTCTGAGCCTTATCCGTATTATATATCCTCCTGTGCTTTTGCCGGCTACTACGGCTCTTGGTACTGTGGATCCCATGGGACGGGAGAAGGGACTTAAGGCAGGAGCCAATGTGGTGATGCCAAATCTGTCACCTGTGGCGGTGCGGTCTAAGTATTCGCTTTATGACAACAAGATATGTACGGGAGAAGAGGCGTCCGAGTGCGTCTCCTGTCTCGGATCACGTATAAAAAATGCAGGATATCAGCTGGTGGTAGACCGGGGCGATATCAGAAAGGAAATATAAATGGCAGTTTATGACAAATGTTCAATGAATGCGGATGAGTTCATCAACGATGAGGAGATACTGGCTACTCTTCAGTATGCGGAGGAGAACAAGTCCAATGTGGAGCTGATCGATAAGATCCTTCTGAAGGCCAGACCTGTTAAGACTTCTACAGGTTATGTATGTGCAGGACTTGATCACAGGGAGGCATCGGTCCTTCTGGCCTGCGATATCCCGGAGAAGATCTCGGAGATCCATAAGATCGCGGAAGAGATCAAGATGGCTTACTACGGAAACAGGATCGTTATCTTCGCTCCTTTGTATCTGTCCAACTACTGTGTCAACGGATGTCTTTACTGTCCTTACCACCTGAAGAATAAGAATATCCCCAGAAAGAAGCTGACACAGGAAGAGGTCAGGGCCGAGGTAATCGCCCTTCAGGATATGGGACATAAGAGACTGGCTATCGAGGCGGGTGAAGATCCTGTCAACAATCCTATCGAATATATCCTGGACTGCATAAAGACCATCTATTCCGTACACCACAAAAACGGTGACATCCGAAGGGTCAATGTAAATATCGCGGCTACTACGGTGGAGAACTACAGAAAGCTGAAGGAGGCCGGGATCGGAACTTATATCCTGTTCCAGGAGACTTACCATAAGGAGAGTTATCTGCGCCTTCATCCCACGGGGCCCAAGCATGATTATAACTACCACACTGAGGCCCACGACAGGGCCATGGAAGGCGGTATCGACGATGTGGGACTTGGGGTGCTTTTCGGACTTGAGCTTTATAAGTATGAGTTCGCAGGACTCCTGATGCACGCGGAGCATCTGGAGGCGGTCCACGGAGTGGGCCCTCACACTATAAGCATTCCCCGCGTCAAGAAGGCTGATGATATAGATCCTTCCCAGTTTGATAATGGTATCGACGATGAGACTTTTGCAAAGATCACCGCCTGTATCCGTCTGGCTGTCCCTTATACGGGAATGATCATCTCCACCCGTGAGAGCCAGGAGGTCAGGCAGAAACTTCTTACACTGGGTATCAGCCAGGTCAGCGGAGGTTCCCGTACTTCTGTAGGCGGCTATACCGAAACTGAGAGGCCCCACGATACGGAGCAGTTTGACGTGTCGGATCAGAGGACTCTGGACGAAGTAGTTAAGTGGCTCATGGAGAATGATCACATCCCTTCTTTCTGTACCGCCTGCTACAGGGAGGGAAGGACAGGCGACAGGTTCATGTCTCTCTGTAAGAGCGGACAGATCTTAAACTGCTGTCATCCCAATGCCCTCATGACCCTTGCGGAGTATCTGGAGGATTATGCGTCTCCTGAAACCAAGTCCCTGGGCTACGAAGTCATCGCCCGGGAGCTGGACCGTATCCCCAAGGAGAAGGTCATGGAGATCGCTGAGAAGAATATTGCTGATATAAGAAATTCCAACAGAAGGGATTTCAGGTTCTGAGGTGGCTTATGGGTTTGACTGGAGTACCGGCGGCGGAGAGAGTTAAGATCGGATTTTTCGGACTTCGGAATGCGGGCAAATCAAGTCTCGTGAATGCTGTCACGGGTCAGGAGATGTCCGTGGTCTCAGATGTTTTGGGAACTACTACTGATCCTGTCCGTAAGACCATGGAGCTTCTTCCCATCGGACCTGTGGTGATAGTTGACACGCCGGGTATCGATGATGCGGGAGAGCTGGGGGATAAGCGCGTGGCGAAGACCCGGGAGATACTCTCTGCTACGGATGTGGCTGTTCTTGTGACGGCTTCTTCTGTTTTGTCTTCTCCGGAGGAGGAGCTGGTGTCTTTATTTAAGGCCGGATCTGTTCCTTATGTGGTGGCTCATACCAAAGCGGATCTTCTTGCTGAGCGTTCCTCGCTTCCGTCTAATGAGATATATGTAAGTTCGGTTACCGGAGAAAATATCTACGAACTTAAGGAGCTTCTCGGGAAGCTGGTCTCTTCTGCAAAATCGTTTCGTTCTTTGGTTTCAGATCTTGTTTCTCCCGGATCTTTGGTGGTGCTGGTGATCCCTGTTGATGAGTCGGCTCCCAAGGGGAGGCTGATCCTTCCCCAGCAGCTGGTGATGAGAGATCTTCTGGACTGCGGGTGCGCTTTCCTGGGATGTCAGCCTTCGGAACTTGCTGCTGTTCTTTCTTCTTTGAAGGAGCCGCCGGCGCTGGTCATTACGGATTCCCAGGCTTTCAAGGAGGTTTCTTCTATTGTTCCTGAATCGGTTCCTTTAACTTCCTTTTCCATATTGATGGCAAGGTATAAGGGTGATCTGGAATCTCTTGTTGCCGGGGCTTCTGTCCTGGATTCTTTGAAGTCAGGTGATAAGGTCCTGATATCTGAAGGATGCACACATCACCGCCAGTGTAACGATATAGGCACTGTTAAGATCCCCAGGCTTCTGTCTTCCTATACGGGAGCAGATCTTCAGATCTCTTTTTCGTCCGGCGGGACTTTCCCTTCAGATCTGTCTTCCTATTCTTTAGTCATCCACTGCGGGGGATGCATGCTCACGGAAAAAGAAATGCTCCACCGGCAGAGGGGGGCCGGTGAAGCATGTGTACCGATGGTCAATTATGGCATGGCCATCGCTAAGATGAATGGCATTTTAGATAGAAGCCTTAAGCCTCTTGGGGGCTCTTCGTCCGGAGAAAGACCAGGGCCAGCGCAGAGATGAGGACGTAGCCTGCAACTGCCACTATGGAGGACTCTATTCCGAACTCTCCGCCTGTGAGGGCGAAGGACTTGTTTTCGAGCACATAGGATACGATGCTGTTGGTGGTGTCGGCTTCGCTGCCTACGAAGAGGGCGCCGCCGATGATGATGATGTTCCAGAAGCAGTGAACGATACCTGAGTTCCAGATGTTGTTTCCCTCAAGTGAGATGAGGGAAAGCATGATGCCTACGAAGGTTCCTGCGGCGATGACAAGAAGGCAGGAGGTCACTGAGAATTCCATCCCGAAGATGTGGATAAGTCCGAAGAGGAACGAGGGAATGATGACGGCTACTGCTGTGTTCCATCTCTTTTTGAGAAGCCTCATGATGAAGCCTCTGAAGAGCATTTCCTCTACGAAGCCGGATCCTATTCCCGAGAAGAAGATGCCGGCAGAAAGCCTTGAGGCCATTTCTGTCTTTGACATGTCAGACAGGACGAAATCTCCGGGAAGGAGAAGAAATACTCCCAATACGGCTACGGGCAAAAGTATTGCTATGAAGACCCACTTAAGACTGAAACGGACCTTTGTGATGCCCACGTCTTCCATACGGATCTTTAAGATCTTGGTGAGGGCTTTGAACAGAAGGATCGAAAATGCTACGAATAAGATCCCTGCTACTGCGTTACATGCTGCTGCGTTCAGACCAAGACTATAGAGGCCTTCTCCGATAAGTGATGACACGATCTCGGCAACTACAAAAAATACCAAGCCGAGAACAGAGCCACCGATGGCTTTTCCTGTACTCATAAAATATCTCCCTTAAACCATTATTCCTGATTCCTAATTCCAAGGATAATATACCTACATATATAGAGACGAGTCAACCGTTCCTGCTGTTTCTTAACCAAATCTTAAGATTACGGATTATCCGATTTAAGAATTTATGAGTACAATAGGAACCGTAATCGATTACACGAAAGGGTAAATTTAGGAAATGAACAAGATCTTGGTTTGTGACGACGAGAAAGACATCGTATCTGCACTGCAGATATATCTTGGAAGCGACGGATATGAGACTGTCAGCGCCCATAATGGAGTTGAGGCGCTGGAAAGACTTAAAGAAAATGAGGACATCAACCTCGTTTTGCTGGATATAATGATGCCCGG
>JAGAFH010000013.1 GCA_017612755.1 Clostridiales bacterium | reverse complement strand
GGGAAGATCCAGCTTTACGGCATCGCCGCCATCTTCCTGGTACTCCTTTATAACTCTCCTGCGGGACTCGTGTTTTACTGGACCTGCAATAATATATTCTCCCTTGTGAAAAATATCATAATGGTCAATATAAAGATTCCTGCGAGGAAGAAAAAGACTTCTCAGGAAGAAAAGGGAGAGACGGTCACTTTCATAACTTATGCCCTGGCTCTCAGTATATTTGTGGGACTTATGATCCCGGCTGATTTCCTGAGAAGATCCGTAGGGGATTTTATCAGCTTCACGGATCCTTCCAACCCCGGCAGGTTCCTTCTTGATTCCTTCGCCCTTGCCCTGGGAACATTTATGGTCTGGATGGGAGTCATATTCTTCCTTTCCTCCTCCAAGAAGATAGCCAATATAGTGATCATATCCCTGTCCCTGATCTTTATCCTGGACTACTATGCGTTCTACAGAAATTACGGAAACCTCAATAAGTTCCTGGTTATCGCCTTTGGTGATTTCTATATCCTGAAAGAAGACATAATGATGAACCTGGCAGTTATCGCCATGGCAGCCATCCTTGTCTTTATCCTGTACAGGAACAGGCCGGTTATCTTCCGGGTGGCAGTGATCCCTTTCCTTATGGCAGGGATCATCGTTTCTGTATCGGCAGTTATGAGCATTAATTCCACCTTCAGGACTTATGACTATCTTAATGACGATAACGGTACCCCTGAGATAGCCCTTTCCAGGGAAGGGAAAAATGTACTGGTCATTATGCTGGACCGGGCCCAGGGATTTATGTTCAGGTATATAGTTGAAGAGAACCCGGAACTTATTTCTGCCTACGACGGATTTACATACTACCCAAATACTGTTTCTTTCGGAAGAGTCACAAATATCGGAGCCCCGGCTCTTTTCGGAGGATATGACTACACTCCCGACAAGTTGAACGAAAGATCGGAAGAGAGCCTTATGGATAAGCATAACGAATCACTTCTTGTTATGCCCGTACTCTTCTCGGAACATGATTACGACGTAGTGGTCTGCGATGCCCCCTATGCCAACTATAAGATGATCCCCGATATGTCCATCTATGATGAGTATGAGGGTATCTCCGCCTACAGGACGGAAGGTTTTTATAATGACCGGGAGGCTGATATTGATGCTTCTTTAGATGATACTCTTGAGAGAGATCTTTTCTGCTACAGTATGTATCTTGTATCTCCGGTATTTATGAGGTCATCTGTATATGACAGGGGATACTATAACGATATCAACGCGGAATACACTTCGGAGAATTTCTTCCAGATCCCGGATTCCATATCGGTGGCCAGAGGTATAAGTGCCGATTTCTTGGATTCCTATTCTGTTCTTGAAGCCCTTCCGGGTCTTACTTCAGTTACAGATGATGAGACAGGATCTTTCTTTATGATCGATAACAATACAGCCCATTCTCCCATGATCCTTTCTGAGCCGGATTATATTCCCCTTCCTGATGTGGATAACACATACTACGACTCGCAGAATTGGGACAGGTTTACTTATGGAGTTTCCTGCGAGGTTTCAAACCCGGATACCATGGCCCACTACCATGCAAATGTGGCTGCCATCATGGCTCTTGGTGAATGGTTTGACTACATGAGGGAGCAGGGAGTATATGACAACACCAGGATCATCATCGTAGCAGATCACGGCGCGGAGCTTCACTGCCTCGAAAACGGAACAGGGGACAGCTTTAATGCCATCAAGATGAATCCCCTTCTACTTTACAAGGATTTTGATGCTACGGGATTTACCATATGTGATGACCTTATGACAAATGCTGAAGTGCCTTATCTGGCAACGGAAGGTCTTTTCGAAGATGCTTCTAATCCTTTTACCGGCAATCAGTTCATCTCTATGAGAAATATGCAGGAAGACATGATCTTCTTTAACTCCAGCGAATATGACGTTGAGATCAATAACGGGAACACCTTTATGGCAGGTGACTGGTACCGTCTCACAGGAGACGATATCTTAGATATTGATTCCTGGGAATATCAGGGGACGTGGTAATGATAGTACTTGATGTGTTATACAACCTGATAATAGGCCCCTTGCAGCTCCTGTTCGAGTTTATATTCTCGATATCATATAAACTCGTGGGTGATCCCGGGGTATGTATCATTGATCTGAGTATAATAATGAACCTTCTTGCCCTGCCTTTGTACAAAAGAGCGGATCTTCTTCAGAAGCAGGCGGCGGATAAGATGAAGGCGATACAACCCTGGCAGGACAGGATAAGAAAGACCTTCAAGGGCGATGAGCGCTTTATGATGCTCCAGGCCTATAACAGGGAAAAGGGGGTAAGGCCATCTGATGCGCTTAAGGGCTCCATATCCCTTCTTCTGGAGATACCCTTCTTCATAGCTGCTTTCAGGATGCTGTCATCCCTGGAACTTCTAAACGGAAAGAGCTTCGGACCTATATCGGATCTGGGATCGCCTGATGGGCTTATTGCCATCGGAGCAGTCTCCGTTAATCTTCTGCCCATTCTAATGACGGCCATCAACCTTGTATCCAGCAGTATCTATCTTAAGGATTCGGATATTAAGGGAAAGATCCAGCTTTACGGCATCGCTGCCATCTTCCTGGTACTCCTTTATAACTCTCCTGCGGGACTCGTATTCTACTGGACCTGCAATAATATATTCTCCCTTGTGAAGAATATCCTTATGTCCGGAAGACCTGAAAAGAATATCGGGGATGCCGGGGGGACCGATCCGTCTGTCTTTGTTTCCTGCTGCGCATATATTGCTGTTTTTACAGGGCTGTTTATCCCTTCCAATATGCTCAGGTCTTCGCCTTCTGAATTTACAGACATGCACTGTTTTACAGATCCTTCGGTATTTCTGATCTATTCTCTTTCGCTGGCAGCGGGAACTTTTATACTCTGGTGCGGAGTTTATTACTATCTGTCGGACAGACGGGGAAGAAAGATCATGGAATCTATTTTCTCTGTGCTGGCAGTAGTCTTTACAGTCAACTATTTTGCCCTGGGGGACAGGTACGGGCAGTTCACGAAAAGGCTTCAGTATTCCTATCCTGATATGCATATAACAAACTGTCTTCTTGAAGCCATCGTACTTCTTATCATTACATCAGGGGCGGTCTTCCTTATCTTCAGGTTCAATAAAAAGGTATTCTTCTATCTGGCTGTTTCGGCAGCTGCTCTGGCTTTGATCTTCGGAACCTTCTATACCGTAAACATCAAAAAGCAGATACGGACATTTGACTATATGAAAGATGAGCAGGAATATGCCACTATCACCCTGAGCAGAACCGGGAAGAACGTGATAATAATAATGGCAGACAGAGCACAGGGGTATCTTGTACCTTACATCTTTAACGATATCGACGGACTGTATGAAAGCTTTGACGGATTTACGTATTATCCCAATACGGTGTCCTTCGGTGCTCATACAAACTTTGCAGCCCCGGCACTCTTTGGAGGATATGAATATACACCGGACGCCTTGAATGCAAGGGGGGATGAGTCCATTGCTTCAAAGCATGATGAAGCTCTTAAAGTGCTGCCGGTCCTCTTCCTTGAAAACGGATATAATGTCACACTGTGCGACCTTCCTTATGCCGGATATCAGGAAGTGCCCGATCTGTCGATCTTCAGTGATTATCCGCAGATCGATACATATATCACCAACGGCAGGTATAATGAACTTAAGGAAGAAGAGGTAGCGGAGAACAATACCATCCTGAAGAGAAATATATTCTGCTATTCCATCTTCAGGATCATGCCGGTCTGTCTTCAAGGCATCTTCTATGACAATGCCCATTACAATTGCCCGGACTACAGAAACGATTGGACCTTTATTCCAAGGTACAAAGCCGACGGGTCCGGGATAACGGGCTATGATGCGGAATTTCTTGATTCCTATACAGTCCTGGATAACCTTCCGGACATGACGGTGATCACAGATGATCCCACCGGGACATTGACTGAGATGGAGAATAATACTCCCCATTCAACGGCTATTCTTTCAGAGCCTGATTATATCCCCATGTATCAGGTGGATAACACCGAATATGATATGGCTAATATGGAGAGGTTTACTGTGGATGACGTTACCCTAAGTATGGAGATCTATCTTCAGTATTCGAGCTATGAAGTAAATGCCGCCTGTTATATAAAACTGGCAGAGTGGTTCGATTATCTTCGTGAGCAGGGAGTATATGACAATACGAGGATCATAGTCGTGTCAGACCACGGATATGATTTTGGGATGCTTCCGTCCTGGGCAGATGGTGAGTTTTCTGCCGAATTCTATAATCCGGTCCTGCTGGTAAAGGATTTTGATGCTCACGGCTTTGAGACGTCAGATGTTTTTATGACAAATGCAGATACTCCCTCCATCGCGCTGGAAGGTCTGGTCGATGATCCGGTAAACCCTTTTACCGGAAATCCTGTAGATAATACTTACAAGGACAGTGGAGAGATCATGGTATTTGCCTCACACGAGTTCTTCATTTCAAGTAATAACGGAAATACGTTTTTACCCGATTCATGGTACACTGTCCATGATGATGTGAGATATATCGATAACTGGGAGTATGAGGGCGTATGGTAAGTGATATCTTAAATCTCATATATCAATTCATCATAGGACCGCTGGTCCTTCTGTTCGAGTTTGTTTTTTCGGTTTCATATAATGCCGTTGCAAACCCGGGTATCTGCATTATCATCTTAAGTATCGTTATGAACCTTCTGGCGCTTCCTCTGTACAGAAGGGCCGATACTGTCCAGAAGAAAGAAGCGGAAAAGATGAAGAAGGTCGCTCCATGGCAGGAGCGGATAAGGAAGACCTTCAAAGGCGACGAGCGGTTTATGATGCTCAATGCATATAACAGGGAGGCGGGTGTCAAGCCTTCTGATGCATTGAAGGGATCTGTATCACTTCTTCTGGAGATCCCATTTTTCATAGCGGCCTACAGGATGCTTTCTTCTCTTGCTCTCCTTAACGGAAAGACTTTCGGGCCCATAAAAGATCTAGGGGCCCCTGACGGACTTCTTGTGATTGGCTCCCTGGCTATCAACATCCTGCCTGTCCTTATGACGGCCATTAATCTCGTATCCAGCAGCATCTACCTTAAAGGATCAGATATCAAGGGGAAGATACAGCTTTACGGAATAGCTGCCATATTCCTGGTCCTTCTTTATAATTCGCCCTCGGGACTTGTATTCTACTGGACCTGTAACAACATATTCTCTCTCATAAAGAACCTGATCCCTTTTGGAAGGCTCCCCAGGCTGCGTCTTAAGAGCGCAAAGGTCACCGGGGTGGAGAAAAAAGTCTTTATCCTCTCCGGAATATACATGTCGGCCCTTCTGGGAATGGTGATTCCGTCCAATGTAGTCAAGGCATCGACAGCCGAGTTTGTGAACATGTATAACATGATCAATCCGTCTGTTTATTTCCTCTGGTCCGTTGCTCTTTCGGCAGGGGTATTCGTTCTCTGGTTCGGCGTTTTCTATTCTCTCAGTACCGATCTTGGAAAACATATATTAGCGGTTGTTTCCCTTTCTCTGGCCTTACTGTTTACCACTGACTATTTCCTTTTCGGAAGGGAGTACGGGATCATGAATTCCGCACTTTACTACCACTATGCGGATATGTCTCCCGATCAGTATATTACCGTCGGCATCGCAGTGATCTTAACTGTCGTTGTGATCAGTGTGGCCCTTAGGCGTTATGTGTGGAAATATGTTCCTTATATCCTGGTGGCCGCTCTTCTGAGCATATCTGTTCTTGGCATGATGAATATCGCCAAGATCAATAAAAGGTACGGCGAGCTTACTTATGTCGAAAATGAACTTGATTATGCGACCCTGACCCTTTCAAGGACAGAGAAGAATGTAGTCGTAATAATGCTGGACAGGGCCCAGGGTTTCCTGCTCCCGTATTGCTTCAGTGAAAGACCGGAGCTGGAGGAGAAGTTTGACGGTTTTACCTTTTATGAGAATACGGTATCTTTCGGAAGATGTACTAATATCGGGGCTCCGGCTCTTTTCGGAGGATATGATTACACTCCTTCGGCATCGAATGCTAGAGATGATCTGTCCCTTATGGAAAAGCATAATGAGGCTCTCAAGCTGATGCCTTTTCTTTTTGATGATAACGGTTTTGACGTTACTGTTTGTGACCCTTCCTATGCGAACTACAAATATATCCCGGATCTGTCCATCTATGATGAGCATCCTGACATTGCAACATACGTTACGATCGGAAGATATAATGAGTTTGAGGATGATATCTATAATGAAGAGGCCTCTTCCTGGAAGCGGAATTTCTTCTGCTATTCTCTGTTCAGGGTCATGCCGCCTTTCCTTCATCAGCTCTTCTATGACGGCGGTCAGTATAATGTTCCGGATTTCTATCACGATCACATGTTTACACCTATCTGTTCCATGACGGGAGATAAATCAAAGGGATATGTGGCTGCTGTGCTCAGAAGCTATTCTGCATTGTCCAACATAACCGGTATGACACAGATCTCTGATTCTTCAGAAGGCGGATTTGTCATGTTCGTTTCTAACCTTGCCCATGATCCCGGCATCCTGAAAGAGCCTGAATACGAGCCTATGTTCTATGTTGATAACGTTGAATACGATGCGGCTCATAAAGACAGGTTTGACGGCCTTGATATGGAAGGTTACTGGCCCCTTGGAACATATCAGGTAAATATGGCATCTTATATCCTGCTGGGAGAATGGTTTGATTATCTGAGAGAAGAAGGGGTCTATGATAATACGAGGATCATCATCGTGGCCGATCACGGATGCGAACTGGGGGTGCTTCCCGGTTCAAGAAATGGCGACGTTACCTCGGAGAACTTCAACCCGGTCCTTCTGGTCAAGGATTTCGATTCTCACGGATTTACCGTATCAGATGAGTTTATGACTAATACCGACACGCCTTCTCTGGCAATGGCTGGTCTTATCGATGATCCTGTTAATCCGTTTACCGGTAATCCCATAAACAGTGACCCTAAATATGATCTGCCACTCCTCATCTTCAATTCATATTCTTTTGACACTGAATTTAATAATGGCAACACTTATGAACCGGGTCCCTGGTATGAGATGAACGGTGATGTGTTCGCTATAGATGAATGGGAGTACGCAGGAGAATGGTAAGCAGTATCCTTAGTTTGATATACCAGCTCATCATAGGACCTCTGGTCCTCCTGTTTGAGTTTGTCTTTTCAGTCTCCTATTCCCATATCGATAACCCGGGGATCTGCATAATCATCCTGAGCATAGTCATGAATCTTATGGCGCTCCCCCTGTATAGAAGGGCGGATGCCATTCAGAAGAAAGAGCGGGATGTGGAGACTGCTCTTAAGCCGGGAATAGATCACATTAAAAAGACTTTCAAAGGCGACGAGAGATTCTTTATCATGCAGACGCTGTACAGACAGAATTCATACAGCCCTGTCCACGTACTGAAGGGATCTTTATCCCTGTTTCTGCAGATCCCGTTTTTTATGGCTGCTTATAAGATGCTTTCCGGTCTTTATATCTTAAGCGGTGAAAGCTTCGGTCCCATTAGTGATCTGGGTATGCCGGACGGACTTATAGTCTTAGGTCCTGTTACCATTAATCTTCTTCCTTTACTGATGACTGCTATCAATATGGTATCAAGTGTCATCTACCTTCGGGGAAGGGATATTAAACAGAAGATACAGATGTTTGCCGTAGCGGCCGTATTTCTTGTCCTTCTTTACAGATCTCCTGCGGGGCTTGTATTTTACTGGACCTGCAATAATGTATTTTCGCTTCTTAAGAATATCATTAAGAGACGGAAGGAGCCGGAAGAGAAAAGGTCGTTTCACGGCACGTATACCGGATCTTTTGTACTGAGCTGTGTATATATCGCACTTTTTATCGGAATCTATATCCCGTCAAACGCCATGAAGTCATCTCCTCTCGATTTTACGGATGTCTTCCATTATTGTGACCCGTCAAAGTATCTTATTTATCCGCTGGTAACATCTCTCGGAGTTTTTGTCGTCTGGGGATCAGTCCTCTATTTCATGTCGTCAGATAAGGTAAGGAAGATACTGTGCCTCATAACGATAAGTCTTTCTGTCATCTTTACCTGTGACTACACTCTTTTTAAGGTCTATTATGGTGATATCAAGGCCAGGCTTATCTATACTATGGCTGATATGAGCCGCACATCCTATCTTTTTGAGACCTGCGTACTTATAGTGGTCGTAGCGTGTATCCTTTATCTGGTCTACAGACATCTGATGAAGTTCATGAACTATTTTCTCGTGGCATCTATCATCATCGTAGCCGCCTTCGGCGGATACAATATCCTTCAGATACACAAGGCCATAGAAGGACACTCCTATGCGCCGGAGCATCTTGAGACTGCGTCCATTAAGCTGAACAGGAACGGTAAGAATGTTGTCGTCATAATGCTGGACAGGGCTCTTGGCACGGTGGTCCCCTATGTCTTTAACGAGCTTCCGTATCTGTCGGAACAGTTTGATGGATTTACTTATTATCCCAATACCGTATCATTGGGCGCTCATACGAATACCGGAGCTCCGGGGGTCTTCGGAGGATATGATTATGCTCCGGAAAATATGGATATGAGGGATGATATGCTTCTTAAAGATAAGCATAACGAGGCGCTTCTGATGCTCCCCCTGATGTTCCTGGAGGAAGGCGCTGACGTAACTTTGTGTGACCCTCCGTATGCTGACTACCAGGTTATGACAGACCTTAGTATCTTTGATGAGTATGAAGGGATAGACTCATATATAACGACAGGAGCATTTAACGAATATAGTAACGATCAGTATGAGGAGATAGTAAGGCTTTACAGGCGGAATCTCTTCTGTTTCTCCCTTTT
>JAGAFH010000114.1 GCA_017612755.1 Clostridiales bacterium | reverse complement strand
GGCATGGACGGAAATGATATCTGCCGTGAGATCAGAAAGACCTCAAATGTTCCCATCATAATGCTCACCGCAAGGACAGATACCCTCGATAAGATCGTGGGTCTTGAACTTGGCGCAGACGATTTTGTACCCAAGCCTTTTGAACCCAAGGAACTCCTTGCCAGGGTCAAGGCTGTTCTCCGCAGGACTGAGAGACAGGATTCAGCTTCTGAATCCTCAGATGAGGGTTCGGCTCCCGAGTCCCAGGAGATCATTACTTATCCCGGTTTTTCCGTAGACAAGGTAAAGTATGTAGTTACAGTTGACGGCGAGGAGATATATATGCCTCCCAAGGAACTGGAACTTCTCTTCTTCCTTGCTTCCAATCCCAACCGTGTTTTCACCAGAGAGCAGCTCCTGGAGAATGTATGGGGTTACGATTTCTACGGAGAGTCCAGGACCGTCGATGTACACGTCAAGAGGATCAGGGAGAAGATCGAGAATCCCGACAGGGAACAGAACTGGTGTATAAAGACAGTCTGGAGCAAAGGTTATAAGTTCGAGACTAAATAAGGATAAAAAGGAACGGGCCTATGCCGATTAGAAAAAAGAACGTATCGGCAAGTTTTGCCGTATTTCTAAATACTTTCCTGATAATCAGCACAGTAATAGTATTTGCTGTGCTTCTTTTTCTTTCATATGAAAACATGTTCAACCAGAAGATCTATGAATGTGTTTCCCATACGGAACAGACCTGCCGTTATGTGGCGTCCGATATCCAGAATATCGCCGGTGACTATCCTGATGCTTTTTCAGAAGATGCGCCTTTCTATGAGATCGAGGGCCTCAATAAGAGTATCAATATGTACGTTAAGTCTGATATCTATTCAGAGAACGGCGATATCTATATTGTGGGTGAAAACGGCTATATCTATTATTGTTCCATTCCTGATGTCCAGGGAGACTACCTGGCAGATGAGACTGCCCTGTCCCTTGTCCGGAACTCATCGGAGAGCCAGTCAACCATTTCAGACAGAAATACAGACTTTTACTATTCCATGAGCTGCGTAAAGATCGAGGGTACTTCCATGTATTCCTTTGTGGCAGACTCATTCCTTATCAATGAGATCAACCAGGAATATATTTCCGTTATCCTTCTTCCTGCAGCCGTATCCATGCTGGCAGCCGTTGCTCTCTTCATAGGATTTGTCGGCCTTACTGTAAAGCCTGTCAGAGAGATATCCAAGGTTACTACCAAGGTAACAGGCGGAGATTATTCAGTCCGTGTCCCCGAAAAGTATACAAAGGATGATGATTTCTCATCCATTACCGTATCTTCAGACATCGCAGAACTGGCCCGGGCAGTAAATACCATGACGGAGGCTCTTGAAAACCAGGAAAAGGACAGAAATGTCTTTATCTCCAGTATCGCCCATGACATAAGGACGCCACTTACATCCATAAACGGCTTTATCACAGCCATGCTGGACGGAACTATCCCTCCTGAGAACAGTGAGAAGTATCTTCTTATGATCAAGCAGGAAGTTGACCGGATCAGAAAGCTTATCGTTTCCATGACGGAAGCATCGTCTCTTTCCCATGTGGATCCTGAGATGATGGAGAGTTTTAACGTAAAAGAAGTCATCGAGGATATCTCCGAGAACCTCCAGCCCCAGCTCAGCGAGAAGAATATAACTCTTACGACTGAACTTGATCAGCTGACTTCTCCCATGGCCTATGGAGACAGCCAGCTTCTCTGCAGAGTGCTGATTAACATTGTTACAAACGCAATAAAGTTCACGCCTCAGAGCGGAAAGATAAATGTAGGCGCAGCATCAGATGATAAGGAGAAAAAGATCGTCCTGACGGTGGAAGATTCCGGCCCCGGCGTTGAACCTGAGAAGCGTACCCGTATTTTCGAGAGCTTCTATAAGGGTGATCCTTCCAGAAAAGTGGAAGGTTTCGGCCTCGGACTTTATATCTGTAAGCAGATCCTGGCAGGACACGGACAGAGCATCTTCGTCGACGAGAGCGAGAAGCTGGGAGGAGCAAGATTTACATTTACTTTCCCTTATCCTCCCGTGGAGAAGAAATGAGGACCTCAAGAAAACAACTTGCCTCCCTTACCTGGGATGCGCTCTGCGAAGCTTTTCCGGAATCAGAGTGTACCCTTGATAATGACACGCCTGAAAGGCTGGCCATAAGAGGAATCTTATCTGCCCAGTGCACAGATACCAGGGTAAACCTTACCTGCCGGGATCTTTTCGGAAAGTATCCTGATATGAAAGGGCTTTCTGAAGCTTCAGAAGAGGAGATAGGGGAGATAATACGTCCCTGTGGTCTTCATAAGGCCAAATCAAGATCAGTCAGTGAATTTTCAAAGCTCTTCGTAAATGAATGGGGAGGAAAAGTCCCTACAGATATAAATGAACTCATGAAGTGTCCCGGAGTGGGAAAAAAGATCGCCAACCTTATTGTGGGAGAGATCTACCAGATCCCGGCCATAGTAGTTGACACCCATTGTAAAAGAGTGATGAAGAGGATCGGCATAACAGATAACGATGATCCCATCAAAGTGGAAGCGGATCTTAACAAGGTGTTCCCCGAGGAGACCTGGATATCCCTGGGCCACAAAGCTGTGGATCTGGGAAGGTCCTATTGCGACGCCAGAAATCCCAAGTGTGATATCTGCCCACTGACAGATTTCTGCAAAAAGAGGATAAAGAAATGATCAGGCTGGAAGATCCGGTAAACGTTTTATACGGAATAGGTGATGTGGCTGCCACCAGGCTTGAAAGGCTGGAGATCTTTACCGTCTACGATCTTATAAGCTTCCTGCCCTTCAGATATAACGACTGGTCTAAAGTATCAGATATCGCTTCCTGCGTGGAAGGCCAGGAGATTTCCTTTTATGCCACCGTCTCCAGTGCTCCCCAAAAGCAGGGCTATAAAGCGACCTCACCCGTGTCTTTCTTCGTAAGTGACGGAGCAGGCAGGATAAAGCTCAGTTTCTTTAACGCTCCTTATATCCTTAAGAAGTTCCAGAGAGGCGACAGGTGTTTTGTCCACGGTATGGTCAACTCCTTCGGAGGAAGGCCCCAGATAGTAAATCCTTTCATCGAAAAAGATGAGACGGCAGAGAATATGCCTCTCATAAGACCTGTATATCACCAGACCTCAGGCATCACTTCCGCCCAGCTATCAAGATGGATAAAGACTGCCCTGGAACTTGTCTCAGGCCAGCTCAGAGATATCGTTCCGGAAAAGATAGTAAAGCAGGAAGGACTTCCCGGGGCATCTGAAGCATACAGGATGGTCCACTTTCCGGAAAGCCTGGAAGAAGCCTCTAGGGGCAGAAGAAGGATAGCCTATGAAGAACTGATCCTCTTAGGTATCGGTATCAAAAATTTCCTTCAGGGAGAGGAAAAGGATGACAGGGCTCCAATAGTCGTACCAAGATCAGATAAGATGACACAGGATGCAAAGACCAGATGGAAAAAAGTCCTGGGAAATCTCGGATTCGAACTTACGGATGACCAGAAAAATGCCCTCCGGGAGATACAGACCGATCTTATGACATCAAAGCCCATGAACAGACTGGTCCAGGGAGATGTAGGATCCGGTAAGACGGCGGTGGCCATCCTTTCCATGGCCATGACTGCCATCATGGGAAAACAGTCAGTACTTCTGGCTCCCACGTCAGTCCTTGCAAAACAGCACTACGATTCAGCCGGAAAGCTTCTCGAAGGAAGCGGGATCAATGTAGTCCTTCTTCTGGGGAAGACAAAAGCATCCCTCAAAAAGGAGATAAAGGAACAGCTTAAGACCAATGAGGCCTCTGTCATCATCGGTACCCATGCAGTCTTATCAGACGATGTAAGCTTTAATGACCTGGCTTTAGTCATAGCAGACGAGCAGCACAGGTTCGGCGTAAAGCAGAGAGAGAAACTTCTTATCAGCAGAAGGGAAGATGAGGATATAAACAGGGTCCATAATCTCGTCATGACTGCTACTCCGATTCCCCGGACACTGGCCATGGTCATATACGGGGATATGGACACCAGCGTCATCAAACAGAAGCCCAAAGGAAGAAAAGAGATAAAGACCAACTTCCTTCCTGCCACGGATTCCGACGACCTTTACAGGGCTCTTAAGGCCAAGCTCAGAAACGGGGAGCAGGTATATATCGTCTGTTCCAGGATCGATGATGAGAGCGACGGCTTTATGTGGGACGAGGTAAATGATACGGAAAGCGACGTGAAGGATTTTGTCAGCGTCAAGACCATGGCAAAGAGACTGAAGGATCACGGAGTGGCAGATGAGTTTAAGACGGAGATGCTTTACGGCTCCATGAAGGAAAAGGAAAAGATCGACGTCATGGAGAGATTCCTGGCAGGCGAGACAAAGATCCTCGTTTCCACCACGGTAATAGAAGTAGGTGTAAATAACCCTAATGCCACCCTGATGGTGGTAATGGATGCGGAGAGGTTCGGCCTTTCCACTCTTCACCAGCTGCGAGGAAGGATCGGAAGGGGAGACAAGCAGTCCTACTGTATCCTGGCATCTAACAGCAGGACGGAAGTGGCCCTTCAGAGGATGAAGCTCATGTGCGAATGTTCTGACGGTTTCGAACTGGCCGGAAAGGATCTGGAACTCAGAGGTCCCGGTGACCTTTTCGGCACCAGACAGCACGGTATCCCCCAGCTTCGGGCTGCCAACCTCTTTACGGATGCGCCCATCGCCAGGAAGGCCTGCGACGAGGTCAACGATATATTCGAAAAGGGCGGCTGGGAAGCAACGGATCTTTTCGATTCCATAAAGTATATGTTCGACTTAAGATTTAGAAACAAGATGGAGAATCTTTGAAATGCCGAGAGTAGTATCAGGAGAATTTCGGGGAGCTATACTTCTTGCTCCCAAAGGAGATAACACCAGACCTACCACCGATAAGGTGAAGGAGGCCCTCTTTTCGATCATCCAGACAAGGATAGCCGGCGCTGATGTACTGGACCTTTTTTCAGGTACGGGAGGCATCGGGATCGAAGCGGTGAGCAGAGGTGCCAACAGCGCCGTCATGGTGGAAAAGGACGGCCGGGCGGTGTCTGTTATAAGAAAGAATCTGGAGAAGATCCATGCGGAAAAAGATGACCGTTTCACCGTCCTTAAGACTAATCATCTGGCGGCCCTGGAGAGTCTCTACGAAGAGGGCAGGAGATTTGACGTCATCTTCCTAGATCCCCCTTACAGGATCGCCCACAGATCCCTTTGTGAGATCGGGGAATTCCTGGGGGAGAAGAACGTCCTTAAAGAGGGTGGCATCATCATCGCTGAACACTCCTCGGAACTGCCTTTTGACACAGATGTAATAAACTTGCAATTCAACCGTTCTTGTTCTTACGGCCTTACAATGTTAACATTCTTTAGTAAAGGTTGAGTATGGAGGTCTGTGTGTCATGACAACGCTCTTGTTTCCGGGAAGTTTTGATCCTTTTACCAGGGGTCACCGAGATATAGCAAGACGGGCAGCCCGTATTTGTGATAAACTGTATGTGGCTATCATGAACAACGACTCGAAAAAGCTCCTGTTCACTTCCGAAGAAAGGGTAGACATGGCTAGGAAGTCCCTTAGCGAATACCCCAACATCGAGGTCATTTCCTCAGACGGACTGACGGTAGATGTCTTCAGGGAGACAAAGGCCAATGCCGTTGTCAGAGGGATCAGGTCAGAGTCAGACTTCAGATACGAGGCTGAGATGGCGCTTGCGAACAGGCTCCTGTATCCGGAATACGATGTGGTACTCCTCCCCTGCAGGGACGATCTGTCGCTTATAAGCTCGAGTATAGTTAAAGAGGTCGGATCATACGGAGGGGATATTTCCAAGATGGTACCGGCTCCGATAGTAGATTATGTTAATGAGAAACTGAAGAAAGGCAGGAATTGACATATGGATAATAACAATTACGCACCTAACCAGGGAGCACCCGTTCAGCCCAGGCCCGTGGAGAGATATGATCCCATCAGACATATCGATGAGCTCATCGAGGTCATCAGGGAAGCAAGCGGTGTCCCTTTCACAGATAAATGCTCTGTTGACAGAGGCGAGATGATCGCAAACCTTGAAGAACTGAAGAACAGACTTCCTGCTTCCGTTGCCCAGTCCAACGACATCGTAATGAGAGCACAGGAGATCATCGGAACTGCAAGAGAAAAGAACAAGAAAATCATCGACGATGCCAACAGGATGTATGCATCCAAGGTCAACGACCACGAGATCACCAAGGGCGCAAGAGATGAGGCTGAGAACATCATCATCGCTGCCGAGGCCCAGGCTGACGAACTTAGAAAGAGCGCACACATGTATGTTAAGCAGCTCCTCAACACAGCCAACAACACACTTAGCGAGAGCATCGCAAAGATCCAGACAAACCTTACAGAGATCGACACGACTATCGATTCCATGTAAGAGCAGGATAAAGATCATAACTGAGCCGTCCTCCGGGACGGCTTTTTTGTTTGTAGTGGTATAATCAGAAAAGAAGGGAGGATGGGATATGCTTACAGGTGTCAGGATCATTAATTATGATGTTTTCGATGATGATAAGGTAGGGTTGCTCCTTGAAGATGAGGAGGGGCTCAGGCTTCGCAATTTAAATGCCCTTATAGGAAGGAACAATACAGGAAAGTCCTGCTTTCTGATGGCTATGTCTTTCTTTAAGAGATGTATCCTTACGGATGCTGCTTCCGCTTCCAAGGCGGACGGACGTCCCGGTTTTTCGAACCTTCTGATCGACAAGGACAAGCCCTGTACCTTTAAACTGAACTTTAAGTTCAAGGACAATATCCTGAAGAAGGTCAACCATATGCAGTATGACCTTTCCATCACTGCCAATGAGTTCGGAAGTCCTCTTATCGCTTCCGAGATCCTTACCCTTTCCGAGAAGGCGGACGGTACGTTTATCAGAAGAGAACTGATGCATCTTGAGAACGGTACCGGATTTGTAGTGGATTCCAAGGGGGACGAGACTCCTGCAGATATAATGAACGAGCATCTGACTGCTCTGGGCATCTACGGAAAGCTGGGACAGTTCCCTTACTGTGCCGCCCTTTACAGGGAGATAGAAAGATGGTTCTTCTGCGCTTTCTCAGCGGAAGATATCAGCAGCTACTATGTGGACGGCAATGCTCCCGGAGGACATAAGCATCTTAACAGCCACGGATCTAACGTAAGTAACGTTCTTGAGTATATGAAGAAGACGGATCCCAGGGGATATGAAGGCGTTATCGCTGATATCAATTCCAAGATCCCGGAGATGAAGAAGAAAAAGAGACTTCCGGAGAACCTTTCCAAGAGCCCGGATAAGCTCTTCTTATATCTTCTTCTGCTGCATGACAGGGATCCCCATTCAACGATCTTTATCGAGACACCAGACAAGGATCTGTACCACGACATGGTAGACGTGCTGGCAGATGAGATGAGACAGTTTACTATCGACCATCCCTACAGCCAGATTATATTCTCCACCCATAACCCTTATATCGTAGAGACCATGAACCCCAAGGAGATATGGGTCTTCTCAAGGGACTTCGGATCTGAAGAGGATGACAGCGTCAACATAAGATGCGCCGGAGCCGACAAGGTGGTTGAAGCTCTCTTTAAGCAAGGTGTAGGAATGGGAGCCATCTGGTATGGCGGACATCTGGATACGGATATCGAGTACGAGGAATAAGCGATGCATATCGAGATCCTGACAGAAGATAAATCAGGTGCAACCGTTGTTGAGCGGCTGGTGACCCGCATGTGCCGAGAGGCATCTGTGGATGCGGATATCGCTGTCCGTCCCCACAGGGGATGCGGAAGCCTGCCCCAGGATCCTCTTGCCCGCCCGCCCAAGTTTGCCAGCTCCCTTCTGGACCTTCTTCCTGCAAAATGCAGGGCTTATAACCAGGTCTTCGGAGGGACCGATGCCATACTGATAGTGATAATGGATTCGGACGATAATGATCCTGATAAGCTCCGCCGGGAGCTTTACGGTACCTGCAGAAGATTTGCTCCGGACCTTAGATCCGTTATCGGTCTTTGTACCGAAGAGATAGAGGCATGGCTTCTGGGAGACGCCCATGCCCTTCTGAAGGCTTATCCCGATGCGGATACGGATTCGTTGGAAGAATATGTCCAGGACAGCATATGCGGCACCTGGGAGATGCTCTGTAAGGTAATATGCCCCGACAACTACGAAGACATAATCGAGATCGGATATCCTGCTATCGGCCACTACAAGGCCAGCTGGGCTAAGATGATATCCGAATATATGGAGCCGGAGAATAATATCTCTCCCAGCTTCATAAACTTTAAGATGGCCTTCAGGACGGCTATCAGAAAGCCTGAGCCCGTTCCTTCGATCCCGGTTCACAGAAGGTCTTTCTGATGGCAAGACATATCTATATCCATATCCCTTTCTGCGAGAAAAAATGCGCCTACTGTTCTTTCTATTCCGTTGCGGATAATAGTCCGCAGAAGGCATACTTTGATGCTGTAAGAAAAGAACTTGAACATATCGGAAATAATATCAGCTTATATCCTGACGTTAATGATGATAAAAGGGATACTGTCTACTTTGGAGGAGGTACCCCCTCTGCTGTCAGTGAGACGGAGATAAGGGATATCCTGGGAAGAGTAAGGGAGATCTTCGGCATCGGAGATGATGCGGAAATGACAATTGAAGTAAATCCCCATTCCCTTACACCGGAAAAAGCCTTAGCTTACAGGGAAGCAGGATTTAACAGGATATCAATTGGTGTCCAGTCCTTAACTGACGATGTACTTGAAGTGCTGGGAAGGCTTCATGACAGATCCGGGGCTTTAAGAGCTCTGAAGGTCGCAGCAGAAGCCGGCTTTGAAAACATATCTGCCGATCTTATGACCGGAGTTCCCGGGCAGACAGTGGATCAGATCATAAGTGATGCGAAGACACTTATTGACTCCGGTGTTAAGCATATCAGTATGTATTCCCTTTCTATCGAGGAGGGGACTCTTTTCGAGCAAAGGTACGGCAAGGATATAGAAAAGTATATCTCCCAGGAAGAGGACAGGGATATGTATCACGCCCTGAGGGGCTTCCTTTCTGAAAACGGGTATTTTCCCTATGAGATATCCAACTGCGCCCAAAAGGGGTATGAGAGCGTCCATAACGGGTCTTACTGGAAGGGGTACGAATACTTCGGAATAGGATCCGGGGCCAGAGGCTATATAAACGGAAAGAGATATTCCAAAGGAGACGATATAAGTGCCTATATAGAAGCTCCTCTTTCTATCGAGATAGAAGAAGTGATGGACGGGATCTCCAAGATGCATGAATATGCCATGCTTATGCTGAGGACCTCTGAGGGAGTATGCTTTTCGGAGTTTCTAAGAAGGTTTGGTAAAGACCTGACCGAAGTCTTCGGAAAAGAGATAGAAAAGAATGTCAGTGACGGTCTTCTGGAAGAAGATGATGTGGGGATCCGCCTCACGGACAAAGGGCTTGATCTGGCCAATATCGTTTTTGAGGATTTTCTTTGATTTCCTGAGATAGTATAATCCAGATATATCCATTCTCCGGGAGGATACTACTATGGCTATTGAACTGACAGGCACAGCAGGACTCGGTTTCGGACTTATGCGTCTTCCCGAAGAAAACGGGGAGATCGATATCGGCAAGGTATGCGGTATGGTGGACGCCTATATGAATGCCGGAATGACCTATTTTGATACGGCATATGTCTACCATGGCGGCAAGTCGGAAGTTGCTGCCCGGGAGGCCATCGTAAAAAGATATCCCAGGGATTCCTTTACTTTAGCGACAAAACTTCCCGCCTGGCTCATCCACAGGGAAGAAGATGTGGACAGGCTCTTTAACGAGCAGCTGGAAAGAGCCGGGGTCGACTACTTTGATTACTATCTTCTCCATTCCATAGAAGACGGAAATAACTTCGATACCTACGAGAGCTACGACTGCTTCTCCTGGGGCCTTAAAAAGAAGGAAGAGGGAAAGATCAGACACTTCGGATTCTCCTACCATGGAAGTCCTGAGCTTCTGGAGAATATACTGGACGAGCACCCTGAAGTTGAATTTGTACAGATCCAGCTCAACTATGCTGACTGGGATAACCCGGTAGTAAGATCAGGAGAACTCTATGAGATCCTGAGAAGAAGAAATATCCCCATGATCATAATGGAGCCTGTTAAGGGCGGAATGCTGGCTAATATCAAGCCAGAGCTCATGGATATGTATAAAGAGGCGAGACCTGATGATTCGGCGGCAAAATGGGCCCTGAGATTCGTAGGATCCCTCCCCGGAGTCTTCATGATCTTATCGGGCATGTCTACACAGGAACAGATGGAAGACAACATAAAGACCTTTACTGACTTTGAGCCCCTTTCTGAAGAAGAGAAGGCTCTGGTGGAGAAGGTGAAGACCATAATGCTGGATACTCCTACCATCTCCTGTACTGCATGCAGGTACTGTACTGATGGATGTCCCATGAGCATCAGCATCCCCGATATCTTCAGGACCATCAATACCATGCGTCTCTATAATGACGATTTCCGTCCCAGGGCGTTCTACAAAGGCCTTCTCGAAAACAGCGGAAAGGCTGACGACTGCGTGGCCTGCGGTCAGTGCGAGGCAGTGTGTCCCCAGCATCTTCCCATCATCAAGCTCCTGGAAGAGGCGGCAGAGATACTGGACAGGTAATTCCACCGTCTATTGAAAAAGGACTCTTAAATAAATAAAATAAGGAGAGAGGGCAAAGGAGACGGAACAGTTTAAATGGTAATACTCTGTCTTATATTTCTTATCCTGTCACTTATCCTGACACTTATATATGCCACCATGTGGCATAAGAATTTTGATGTCCATTTTACACTGATCTTTACTGTTATCCCCATTACCATGTTGGGATATCTGTTCTACTACCAGGCCAAGGATCTTGAGGACGCCATCCATTCCCTGCAGCTTATCTATCTGGGAGGATGTTTCCTTATCCTCTTCATCATGCTCAGCATATTCTCTATATGCGACATCAGGATCGCAAAACCCGTCCGTGCCCTGTTCTATTTTATTACCATGCTGGTATACATGTCCGTGCTCACTATCGGAAAGACGGGGATGTACTATAAGGACCCCTCTTTTGAGAATGGCATCTTTACGAAGGAATACGGCTTTATGCATTCCGTATTCACCGACATGATCCTTATCTATTTCTGCCTGAGCGTCGCCGCTCTCGTATACAGTTATTTCAAGAAAAAGAATATCTCCAATTCCATCATCGTACTTCTGTTCCTGCCGGTGGTCTTTTCCATAAGTTCCTATTTCGGAGGAAAGCTCTTCAGTAACGGAGATAAGGTCCTGGTACCCCTCTCATATATCCTTTCCCAAATAGACTATATCCTAATCATCTACAGACTGAGTCTTTATAATATCGACGATTCCGCATACGATACTTTGGCCCAGGAGGGGAATACGGGTATCTTTGCCGTTGATACGGAAAGGAGATATCTGGGAAGTAACGATACTGCCAAGGAAATGTTCCCTGAACTTAAGAGGCTTTCCGTTGATAAGACCCTTGATGCCAGTCCGCACATGAAGGAACTGACGGACAAGTGGATCGATAATCTTAACGACGACTACGATAAGTACAGGAAGATCCATACACCGAAAGACGACAAGATCTACCTGGTAGAGATAAGCCACATGTTTGCCGGCAAGAAGATGAGGGGATATCAGTTCTTCATCACTGACGATACCAAGGACCAGCAGTATATCTCTCTTATGGACCGTTTCAACGAGAGACTTAAGGCCAGGGTAGATGAGAAGACTCAAGACTTAAGGGATATGCACAACAGGCTCATAATGAGTATGGCAGCCATGGTCGAGACCCGCGACAATTCCACCGGCGGTCACATCAAGAGGACAAGTGTGGGTGTCAAGCTGCTGACTGACGAGATGATCAAGGATCCCGAATGCAAGATAGATGAGAGATTTGTCAGGAATATCATCAAGGCTGCTCCCATGCACGACCTGGGTAAGATCGCTGTCCCTGATGCGATCCTTCAATTTAAAGGCAGATACTCTCCCGAGCAGTTTGAGAAGATGAAGGCACATGCTGCGGAAGGTGCC
>JAGAFH010000012.1 GCA_017612755.1 Clostridiales bacterium | reverse complement strand
CTTCTTGCCCCCGACGACCGGGAAAGAGAAGAAGAGGACGAAGACGAGGATGAGGAAGAGGAGACGGAAGATAACGATTCCCTGGAAGCTCCTACCGAACCTGAGAAGACAAGACCATCCGAACCCGAAGAGACAGCGGTCTCTGAAACATCAGAGACTTCAGAGACATCGGCAGCTGTCATCGATACTGCTTATGCTGAAGCGTATATAGAGACCATCGATGATTACCTGGATGATCTCGAATATGGTAATGAAGATGATATCAGATACGATCTTATCTACATCGATGAAGACAGTATCCCTGAACTGATAATCGGAGTTCCCGGATATTTTATCGAAGGATATTCATATAGTGACGGGGAAGTATATCACATCATGGATTACTGGCCCTATGGAGCCATGGGAAACCACGGATATTCATATATTCCTTATCAGAATGTGATCGAGAACAGCAACAGCGACCTGGCAGGAGCCCTGATCTGGGAGTCCATATGGATGATCGGCGAGGATCATACTATCGTCAGCAGGCTCGATGACGATCTTAATATCAGGTATTTCGAGTCCGAACCCGATGAGTTCTATCCCGAGGACTACAATAACATCGAATATACAGACGATCCTTATTACTACTATGGAACTACCCCTGTCTCCGAGTCCGAGTACCTTTCTTACATTCCTGAGGGAGATTACAAGTGGATAGAAGGTGTCTTTGACTACGACACTATCATGGAAGCCCTTGAGACGGGCGTTATGCCTGAAAGGCCCAGTGTCTACTATCTCATGATCGATAACTGCACCTGGGGAGAAGCCCAGCAGAAGGCGGAAGATATGGGTGGAGAACTGGCCTGCATCGATTCGGAGGCGGAGCTGGAGACCATATCCTCACTGGTCCTTGAGTCAGAATATACCAACATCATCTTCTATGTGGGCGCCATCAGAAATTCGGCCGGTGATATGGTCTGGCTGGACGGCAACACCATAGGTGATTATGTCTGGCTGGACGGAGAGCCTTCCACCACCGGTGCCACGGAAGACGGAAGGACGGTAGACGAGAACTATGGAGCGGTGCTCTACAGGAGCAATGAGCAGGAACTGCGCCTTATGGATGTTCCCAACGACATGCTGGATGCGGCGCCGTCTTACAACAACATAATCGGATATATCATCGAGTATGAGCAGTGATATCGAGGCGGTAGTCTTCTCCTTTTACGGTACTTTGGCAGATATCCGTACCAACGAGGGAGACCCTCTCCTCTGGAAGGGCCTTTCAGACTACTATGCCACCCGGGGCGCCTTCTTTTCGCCGGAGGGCATAAGAAACCTGTTTGCCCGGGAAGTGGAAAAGGAGAGGTCCCGGGTAAGGGAACTTCATCCTGCACGAAAATATATAGATGCAGACCTTATCCGGGTCTTTGATGCCATCTACAAAAAGGGCGGTATCGGAGCCGATATGTATGACCTGAAGGATACGGCCAGATACTTCAGGGAGAAGTCCACCATATCCCTGGATCTCTTTGACGGAGCAGATGATCTTTTGGACATGATCCTGGATAAGGGCAGGAAGATATACATCATGTCAAACGGCCAGGCATCCTTTGCGGAAGTTGATATGAGGGCCCTGGGGATAGAGGATCTTTTCGACGGAAAATTCTTCAGTTCTGCCTATAATGTCTGCAAGCCCGATCCAGACTTCTATGATATACTGCTGAAGGAAACAGGGGTGGATCCAAAGCGGATGATCATGGTTGGAAACGACCTTGAAGCCGATATCAACGGTGCTAAGGAAGCCGGCATCAGATCAGTCTTTCTTAACCGTACAGGAGAGGAACCCGGGACTCCCGTTTTCGCAGAATTAATAGTTAAGAACGGTGATCTTAACGAGGTCACCTCATATTTGGAGGACATCTTATGATCAAGATCGAAGGATTGTCACATTCATTCGGGGACAACAAGGTCCTTGAGGATGTAGAACTTGAGATCGGGGACAAGAAGGTCTTAGGACTTGTAGGCATCAACGGTGCCGGTAAATCCACGCTCCTCCGCCTTATCTCAGGCGTATATCATCCCCAGACAGGAAAGGTTTCCTACGACGGAAACGATCCCTTAAAAGACGAGACAAGAAGGAACCTCTTCCTTCTTCCCGATGACCCCTACTTCAACGGACAGACTACATGTAAGAGCCTTATCGAAATGTATAAGGTCTTCTACCCCGAAGTTGACGAAGAGGTATTCAAAGAGATAATAAACGACTTTAAGCTCCCCTGGAAAAAGCCTCTCAGGACTTTCTCAAAGGGTATGAGAAGACAGGCTTTCGTTGCCCTGGCCTTTGCCGTCGCTCCCAAGTATCTTCTTCTTGACGAGGCCTTCGACGGCTTAGATCCCCTTGCCAGAAAGAAGTTTAAGGACAGGCTGTCAAAGCTGGTAAAGGAGAAGGGAAGCACAGTCATCATCTCCAGCCATTCCCTTAAGGAGCTGGAAGATTTCTGTGATGAGTTCGTCATGATCGACGAGCACCATCTCATCAGTTCCGGTAAGGTGCTGGAGAAGACCATGGATCTTTTCAAGTACCAGCTGGCCTTTAAGGAGATCCCCACGGAAGAGACGTTTGCTGCTCTCTCCGTAAAGTCCATTAAGATAACTGGAAGAGTTGCCACCGTCGTCTGCGAAGGCGAGGCAGGTGAGATAGAGGAGAAGCTCAATGCGCTGGATCCTCTCATCCTGGATAAGCTTGATGTCAACTTCGAAGAGGCATTCATCGGAGATATCGACAGGAAGCTGAGAGGAGGTGAGTCCTGATGGATCTTGTAAAGAGATATTCGATCTACCACTTTAAAAAGACCCTTATCAGATTCGCTGTAATACTCCTTTACTGCCTTGTGGTAGTAAACTTTGGAGTCCATAACAGCTATGATTCCTGGGACGGCACCACTTACCACTATTTTTCCCTTTCCTGCTACGGCGTAAGCATGCTCCTTATGTGCTTTGTAGCAGCTGTAATGGAGTTCTCGGAATTTAAGAACAGAAGGAACCTGGACAGCTGGTTCTCTTTCCCTCTGGACAGGTGGAAGATCGCCCTGATCCACTTCGTTAACGGCGCAGTAGAGATCATCGTAGCCCATACCCTTTCATTTATCCTGGGATACTGTAAGATCCTTCCCTTTGTTAAGGAGTGCGATCTTGATATGAAGGGCATGCTTCCCATGTTCTTCCTGATCCTTATCATGGGTCTTTGCTACTATGGATTACTGATATTCCCTTTCATCATCGCCAATAACGTTTTTGACGGTATCTTCTTCGCTGTTCTTTACAGCATTATCCCCACGATCCTCATTTCCATCATCGTTGAGGCATTTGGTATCCGCAGGCTCTCTGAATATTCTTCGGGATTGGCTTACAGTCTTATCGATGAGGCAGGAAGATGTGAGGACAACCTTACAAGAAAGATGTATGACTGGGGTGACAATAGATACGAGGCTCTTAAGGGCGGTGATATCGCCTCCATCGTGATCTGGTGCATCATCGGAGCAGCTCTTTTTGTGGCTGCAGTCTACATGTTCAACAACCTGAAGACCGAGAAGGTGGGAGGTCCTTCCGACAGCATCTTCGGATACAGGACACTGATCCCCATACTGATGATCTCACTCGTCCTGCTCTGGGGCGGAACATTCGGATTCGGCATCATCTACGGTATCGCCACATTCCTTCTCTATGTAGTACTCAGAAGGGGCGTTAAGCTCAAGATCCCCGACATCATCATAATCGCGGTCGTAACCATACTTGCAAATATTCCCGTTAACTACGTTTACGAGTTCTCAGAACTGATAGGTACAAACACATGGGACGTTTAAGTAATAAAACGGTACTGGTAACAGGTGCCGGCAGAGGCATCGGAAGACTTATGGCCTTAAAGCTCATCGAGCTCGAGGCAGATCTTATCCTTGTAAGCCGCGATCCCTCCCACACAAAGGACATAGAGGACAAAGCCAAGGAAAAGGGTCTGAAGGCTGTAAGCCTGGGCTGTGATCTGGGCGAAAAGAAAAGCGTGGAAAAGCTCATCGCTGAACTTGATAAGTACGACATCGATATCGTATTTAATAATGCAGGCATCCAGGTCACCTACAGAAGCGAAGTATTTGATACACCCTGGGAAGACTACGAGAAGTCCTTCAGGGTAAATACCATAGCTCCCATGATGATCTGCTACTCTCTCTTCCCCAAGATGAAGAAGAAGGGCTACGGAAGGATCATCAACACCACTTCAGGCATAGCGGGAGAGCCCCAGCAGGGACCCTACTCTGCCAGTAAGGCGGGCCTTGATAAGGTCACATCGGATCTTACCCGTCTTGTGGACGGTGAAGATATCCTTATCTTCCTGACAGATCCCGGGTGGTGCAGAACAGATCTGGGCGGCCCTTCTGCCCCCAACGATCCCGCATCTGCAGTCAACGGATGTATCGCAGGAGCCCTGGCATCAAAGGGCAGATCCGGCATGATCATCCATGCCCAGGACTATGCGGATCTTACACTGGAGCAGACGGTAGAAAAGATCGAGCAGACATAAAGAAATAGCAAGAGAATAACAAAGCAAAAACAGACAAGAAAAAAGGATGCAGGATAACCTGCATCCTTTTTGATATTCCGGAAAACTGATTATGCTTCAGGAATTACAGGTGCTTCCTCAGTGGGAGCAGAACCCTTCTTGCCCTTAAGAACAAGAACAACAGCAACAGCTGCGATAACAACTACTACGGCTGCGATGATGCCGATGATAAGTCCAACGTTGATAAGTGAGAACTCGCACTCGATAACTCCGTCCTCAACCTCATAGAAATCCCATGTAAGTGTCTTTCCGTCCTTGGAAACATCGGTAGCATTGTCGCTCTTAGCTCCGTTGGGAAGTGTGAGCTCGAATGTCATATAACCGTCGTATTCCTTGACGGTGTCTGCGGAGAGACCCTCTTCAGATGTATCGCCGAGATTGTCGTTGATATCCCACTCAAGAGTATATGTTGAACCCTTCTTCTCATGAGAGAAGTCATCAAATCCCATGTCTGTGTCCTGAAGGATATCCTCAAGCTCGTCGAGCTTAACACCTTCCATAGAAAGGACGACGCCCTCATAACTGTCTTCCTTATACTTCTCGACAGTCCAGCCATCTTCCTCAAGCTCTTCGTACTCTCTCTCCTCTTCCT
>JAGAFH010000113.1 GCA_017612755.1 Clostridiales bacterium | reverse complement strand
CTAAGTGTAAGGCCTCCATGAGCGGTTCCGCCTATGATCCCCAATGGGTGGATGAGCTGGAGATGCTGGATGCCATATTCGATGACTGAGGTGCCTATGAAACTTTTTTATGAAGATCTTGAGATAGAGACCGTAGTTTTTTCAGGTTGCGATATCGTTTGTGCTTCAAAAGAGATGTCCAAAAGTGACAGGAAGTATGCGGAGTGGGAGAAGAAGCAGCGGTTGGAGGCGCTTGAGGAGGAGTACGACGAGATCGATGACATGGAGGATGCGGATTTCTGAGAAGAGATGTGTCCCCGTGTGTCAAAATGTGTCAGTTAGAGATACGTCCCCGAGTGTCACATTGAATTTTATTTTTTCCCTGTTATACTTATTTAGGCAAGTTTTTAAAATAAAGGAGACAGGGATATGCCCGTAACAGAATATCTTGAAAGAAATGCCAAGCTCTACGGAGATGAAGTAGCGCTTGTTGAATATAATCCGGAGCAGCAGGAATTAGGCCGTGTGACATGGAAAGAGTATGAGTTGATCCAGCCCACAGATACGCAGGCTTACAGAAGAGAGATCACCTGGAAGGTCTTCGATGAGAAGGCTAACCGCCTTGCAAATATGCTCCTTTCCAGAGGCATCAAGAAGGGCAATAAGATCGGAATACTGATGATGAACTGCCTTGAGTGGCTGCCCATCTATTTCGGTATCCTTAAGACCGGTGCTATCGCCGTACCCCTGAACTTCAGATATACATCTGACGAGATCTTATACTGCTCCAAGCTGGCTGAGCTGGATATCCTCCTTTTCGGGCCTGAGTTTATCGGCCGTATCGAGAATATTGAAGGAACGCTTCACAAGAATACTGCACTTATCTTTGTAGGTGAGACATGTCCTACATTTGCTGAGGACTACAGGGTCATTACTGCCGATTACTCCAGTACTGCTCCCGGCATAGAGATCTCTGACGACGATGAGGGCGCTATCTATTTCTCATCAGGTACGACAGGATTTCCCAAGGCTATCCTTCACAAGCACAGAATCCTGATGCATGCTGCAACTGTTGAGCAGAAGCATCACTCCACATCTAAAAATGACTGCTTCCTCTGTATCCCGCCTCTTTATCACACAGGCGCCAAGATGCACTGGATGGGAAGCTTAGTAAGTGGTTCCAAGGCTGTGCTCCTCAGAGGAACAAAGCCCGAATATATCTTTAAGGCTGTATCTGAAGAGCACTGTACTCTCGTATGGCTGCTGGTACCCTGGGCCCAGGATATTCTGGATGCTTTAGACAGAGGTGACATCAAGATCTCCGACTACCATCTTGAGCAGTGGAGACTTATGCATATCGGAGTACAGCCTGTTCCCAGATCCCTGATCAAGAGATGGCTGGAGTACTTCCCCAATCACCAGTATGACACCAACTATGGTCTTTCCGAGTCCATTGGCCCCGGCTGCGTACATCTCGGCGTCGAGAATGTACACAAGGTAGGCGCTATCGGAATCCCCGGATACGGCTGGGAGTGCAAGATCATTGACGAGCAGGGAAATGAAGTCAAGCAGGGAGAGGTCGGTGAGCTCTGTGTAAAGGGCGACGGCGTTATGGTCTGCTATTACAATAACCCGGAGGCAACAGCTGAAGTTCTTAAGGACGGATGGCTCCTTACAGGTGATATGGGACGCCAGGATGAGGATGGATTCATCTTCCTGGTAGACCGTAAGAAAGATGTTATCGTCTGCGGCGGTGAGAATCTCTATCCCGTTGAGATCGAGGACTTCCTTATGAAGAATGACCGCATCAAGGATGTAGCCGTTATCGGTCTGCCTGACAAGAGACTTGGAGAGATCGAGGGTGCCATCATCGAAGTCAAAGAGGGAATGGAGCTTTCCGAGGACGAGGTCAACGAGTTCTGCCTCCAGCTTCCCAGATATAAGAGGCCCAGGAAGATCATCTTCGCTCCGGTCCTTAGAAATGCCACAGGAAAGATTGAGAAGCCCAAACTTCGTAAGCTTTACGGACAGGAGCATCTCGTAGACTTCGAGAATCAGGACTGATTCTTATCCTTTAATTTCCATGACCCGTCCCGGCGACAGATCCTTATATGGTTTTTACAGGGAGAACAGAACTCTTCTGATGGGTTATGTTGCCTTGACCCTGGTATTTTCCATATTGATGTTCGGATACCTGGGCATGTCTTTTGCCGACACGGGGGATCTGGATGTGGGATCCTTCGGAGGATCTTCCGCCATCGCTTTCCGTGAAGCTGCCGAACAGTCTTTCGGTATCTCCGTATCTCCCGCCACTGTCCTGGCTTTTTCGTCAGTCATGTCGATCCTTAAGGAGTACGGGGTAATCGGAGACGTACTGCCGTGCCTTGACTTCGGCATCTGTGACTACTGGCCTGTAAGGCTCATCTCCTTTTTGTGGTTTGCCGTCAGCATGCTCTTTTCCATGCTGGGTTCTAAGGCTGAAGAGATCGAGTCCAAGTATATCGGTCCCATCATGTGCTTTATCCTGGCTTTCTACAGGGCGGCCAACTTTATGTCGGGAGGAGAACTGGTAAGTGCTGCAGGTTTTGACTCCTCTGTGGCGGTCTCAGTCGGAACGGGTGTTCTGACCATAATACTGGAATTCTTAAAGCTCACCCTTTCGCTCCTTGTTTTCTTTATAGTCCGCTATACAAATTACGGAGTGTCTCTTTTCGTGGCCCTTCTAAGCGGCATCCACTACTGGATAAATGCCCTTTATAAGTTCGGCAGGGCAGTGCTGGTCATCGCTCTTCTTATCATCGCCGACAAGTTCCCGGCCCTTTTCTATGTGATCTACGGGGTCATCATCCTCATATCTTTCTTCGTTTTCCGCTGGGCCGTTTCCGTTATCAGGTATGTGAAGGCTATCTTCATAAGGCCGTTCTTCTCGGCGATCTTCAGGAGGAAGAAAGATGTGCCTTTAGTCCACAAAAAGGCTCCGAAAAAATACCGCTCTGCTTCCGTCTGCATACCGGTGTTCTTTATGAAGAATTCCGATAAGAACCTGAAAGTGAAAAAGAGGGATCTGTGGTGGCTCGTATCTTCCGAAGGAAGTACTTTCTTTGTAAGCTCCAGGGGAGTGGCACGAAAAGAGCAGAAGTTTACGGCAGAGGGACTTTATGTCAGAAATCCGGGACTTCTCAATAACGGTATCGAGATCTTCGATATGAAGGATGCATTTAAGAAAACTTCTAACGGAAACAGATCACTCCTTCTTGTAATGAGCAGGGAATATGCCAAAAAGATACCCGGGATCTTGGAGATCACGGGCTTCAAGGAATATGTCAAACCCCAGAAGGGTGTAGAGACAGAAGCTGAAGTTACGACCTGACCCTTATGGCCAGGAGCTTAAACATTGTCTTGATATAACTTATGATAAAGGGCAGAAGACGCCTCTTTGACTCACCGAATAATCTCTTGTTGAAAGTGATGGGGATCTCAGCGATCTTAAAGTTCTTCTTTCCGGCTTTGATCTTCATGAGAAGAAGGATCTCTTCGAGGACGTCGTAGTTGGTGGACTTTAGTTCCACCTGTCTGGCCAGATCGCCACTGTACATCCTGAAGTTGGTTGAAAGATCTTTCGCTTTGATGCCCAGGACGATCCTGAAAGCAAAGTTCAGCATATGGGACATGATCTTTGAAGAGGTGGCATCGTTTGTCTTGCCGCCTTTTGTATATCTGGAACCGATGACTACATCGTAGCCTTCGTGGAATTTGTGGTAGATGTCCGGGATATAGCAGGGATCGTGGGATCCGTCACTGTCTAAGTAGAGGAGGGAGTCGCCTTTAGCAGTCTCGATGCCTTTTTTGTAAGCTCCGCCAAAACCCGGGTCAACCTGGTTTACATAGATGGCACCGTTTTCCTCACAGACTTCCTTTGAGTTGTCTAAAGGCTCCTTTGTATCTACTACGATAATCTCGTAATCTTCTGTCAGGTCTTTGAGCTTCTCCCGGATCCTGGGGATCATGACCCGGAGGTTCTCTTCTTCTTTGTATGCAAGTAATACGACGCTAAGTTCCATAATGTCCCTCTATTCGTTTTTCTTTGTCGATTTTAACACAACAGAGGGGAAATGATAAATAAACTTGATTATGGTATATAATTATCTGGTGAGGTGTTTTATTTGAAGATCAAGTTCAGCAGTTTTTTACTGGCGGCCCTTATCTATCTGGCTCTGCCTGTGATAGTCTTTTTTCTCGGGACAGTTAAGCTGCCTGTAGCTCTGGTATGCTCCGCTGTTCTTGTAGTTTCCGTTGTACTTGCTTATCGGGAAGCAGGATCTTCTGATACATCTATTACTATCCCGGCTTTGTCGTGTTTCATAATCCTGATCGTTTCCCTTGTCTGGGTCTTTTTCTGTGGCGTAAGTGAGTATTCCTGGACCACCGCAGATCATATATACAGATCAGCGATCTTAAACGATCTTATCGATTACGACTGGCCTGTTATCTATTCACTTCCTGACGGCCCCGCAGCTTTTGCCTACTACTATGCTTTCTGGTCCATACCTGCGGTTATAGGTAAAGTCTTTGGACTTGGAGCCGCCAGAACAGTCCTTCTCTTACAGAGTGTATTAGGGATCTGGCTTACTATTGCCGGGATCTCATTCTATATGAAAAAATATACCCACACTATTCTTGTCATGGTGGTATTCTTTTCTACTTTTGACTTTATACCTCTAACTTTTATGGATATATTCCATCTTTATGACGGTTCATTCGAAGCCTGGAACGGTTCTCTGAATATCCACTCTGATACTTTCCAGATGATGAATGTCTTTAACCAGTCTATACCCGGATGGCTTATAGTTTCTGCTATGCTCAACTTCCGTGACGGTAAGCAGGTGGGACTTATGGGAGGGCTTTTGTTCTGCTATTCCCCCTGGGCTGTCTTTGGGATGATCCCTTTTGCAGCATATAAGCTTTTCGCCAGGATCTCAGATATCCTGACTTTCAGAAATCTTGCATTTCCGGGCTGCGCTCTTTTAGTCCTTACATCTTATTTTACCCTTGGTAATTCGCATACATCCTGTTTTACTTTCGAGAAATATTCCTCTTTTGGAATGTATCTTCTTTCTTTATTGTGTTTTTGCATTTTCGAGGTGGGGATATGGATACTGTTTTTGTATCCCAGAAAAGGAACGTACATTTATTCGTTAGGAGTCAATGGAAAGTTTATGGCGGTATGTATCATTCTGCCTTTGGCTTATCTGACGGTCTACGCCTTTGGGGGTATGTCTAATGACCTCATCTTGAGAGGATCGATGGTCCCCGTTTTTCTTCTTACCGTTCTGTCAGCCTGCAAGTTGAGTGAAGTTGTCGATAATATAAAACATAACAACAGGATCGATATTAAATGCTCCGGTTGTATACTGCTGTTCCTAGCTACTTTTATGACTCCTTTTTTGCTGCTTATGGCATCTGTAACAGGTTCTGTAATTAATTACTCTTCTACAGGATTTGATACAAATCCCGACAGGTTTGAGATAGGATCCTTCGGCTCATTGACCGGAGAGAAGTATGAGTACTATTATGACACGATACCTGTGTCTTTCGAGTATCAGGACAGCTTTTTCTTTAAGTATCTTTCTAAGTGATCATCCCTTTGTGATATACTGTTCGGGTTATGCCGGTGTTAAGTGTTGACAACCTCTCCATGTCCTTTGGCGAGAATAAGGTGTTAGATAAGATCTCCTTCATGATAAATGAGGGGGATAAGATCGCGTTTATCGGAAATAACGGAGCCGGAAAATCCACCCTCTTCAAACTTATCAAGGATACTTTAAAACCTGATGACGGAAAGGTCATATATCACGGAAATACTATCGTAGGTTTCCTGTCCCAGAGCATGGAGGAGCAGGATCTTAACAGTAATACCTTAAAGCCCCAGGTGCTTATCGAAGCAGAAAGTTCTAAGATGGAACTGGAGCATGAGATATCTGTCTGCACTGATGAAGACAGATTGAAGACTTTGATGTCTGATTACTCTGCCGTTACAGCCAGATATGAAGCTTTAGGCGGATACGACTATGATCACAGGATCATGGAGGCTCTCTCGGGATTAGGCCTTTCAGGAATAGACGAAAGATCTGATCTTTCCACTTTATCCGGAGGAGAGAAGATGAGTGTCTGCCT
>JAGAFH010000011.1 GCA_017612755.1 Clostridiales bacterium | reverse complement strand
TTTTCGGATCGTGCATGTTCTTTCTGGGGGCCCTTTTAAGGCAGCTTCTGTCTTCTTCACTGAAAAGACCTGGCAAGATCATTTCGGTTATTGCATTTACTTACCTTTTCCTTTCAACAGCCACTTTGGGAGGCGGGGATTTTCTGGATTGCCGGCTCCTTCGCCCTTTGACATATGAGATAGATGTATCCTTTCCCAACTGTCTGATACTGGGATCGGTACTCCTATTGCCTTTATTCGTTCTTGGAATAGTATCCAACGGCAGCAGATATGAAAAGAAAGATGTAAAAGCCATGGCCAAGCTCATCATCATTATGACCATGACCTTTATGATCTCAACCTATTTCAACTGCACCATAATACGCCCCTGTTACAGATCCGTCTTAACAGAAGGCGGAACGGGTTTTACTCCCTGGTATCATCTTTCCGGAACAGGAAAACTCTTCATGTCCCTTCAGGACCTTATATCGCCCCATGAGGGATCTTTTATCTGCGGTCATGCCATGTATGCCGTTCTGTTCCTGATAATAATTCCTTCTTTTACGATGGTATTCAGAGGTCTTAAGGGAAAAGAGAAGATCCTCACCGCTTTAGCTCTGGTCTTCACGGTCCCCATCATCCTCTCACGGCTGATCTCCGGGGACAATTATCTGACAGATATAGCCCTGGGCGGTATATCTGCCGTAAAGATATGCTTCTCTTTCAGCGTACTTGATAAGAAAAACAGGAAAACCTTTTTCAGGAAGATAAGGGACAGGCTCAGGAAAGCGTGATCAGTATTCCTTAAGCTGGGACATCCTGGCCTTGTAATCGGGAAGAACACGGCCCACCTGGGCATAAAACCTTACGGAATGGTTTGGTTCGATCAGATGGGCAAACTCGTGGACCACAACGTAGGCGACAGACTCTTCAGGCACCTCGAAAAGATTATAGTTAAATGTGATCGTCTTCTTTCTCACATCACATACGCCCCATTTGGAAGACATCTGGCGGAACTTGATCTCAGGAGGGATCCTGACTCCGGCATTCTCGAAATGAGGAAAATAATAACCACACATCTCAAGGACCTTATCTTTCAGAAGGCCTCTTCTCCACTTCTCATATGTCTTCTTACGAAGTTCCCCGTCACTAACATCAGTGACATAAAGATGGATCTCAGGCCAGTCAAAGACCACCTTGTTTCTTTCTGAAGGTATGACCCTGATGGTGCACTTATCCCCGAATACATTAACGGTCTCGTTGTCGGAATAATCTACAGGCCTGGCAGCATTATCGATACGCTGCCCCATCTTCCGTATGCCTTCGAAGATGAAATCGGATTTCTTCCGGAGAAAATCTTCAACTTCCTTTACGGTGATCCATCTGGGACATGACACATAAACAGATCCGTCGTGTCTGATCCTCAGGTTGATGTTCCTGACTCTCTTACGCTCGAATTCATATTCAACTGACTTGCCGTCAAGCAATATGGTCTTAAGCATAGATCTTCTCCAGTTGGCTGATATTCAGATCCGAGTACTCTATCTCGGAAGAATACATCCTCACAATATCAAAAAATGTTTTACTTTTGCTACACAAACATCCGCAAGATATAAGGATCGAACTGATCACCGAGAACCAGACCTTATCAGGATATCTGTACAGGAAATAACAGACAAGCTGCTCCATGGGAACGGGGTTATCATCCATGAACCTTTCCACTTCGCCGTAAGAAAGATCCTGCTCCATTATACCATTAAGTATCTCTGTCCACTCAGGATATAACCTTTCCAGATCTATATAGTCCTGGACCAGCTGTTTCAGATCAAAGGTCCTGCCGTCCAGTTTTCTTATCCTCGCCGAAAAAGGGATGCTCCGGTCCTGGATGATCTTTATCTCCCCAGACATTTCCCGTTCAGGAATGAGGCGGAACTTGTCCTCTTTGTGTAAAACAATGTTGCACACTTCTTCACAGCAAAGGCCCAGCCCCATATCAGTATGATCTTCATATTCGTTATAGAATCTGGGGTGTTCCCTGCAGATGTCGCAAAGGATATCCCCGCCATATCTTATGATCTGTTCACAGAGACCGTCAGCTCTCAGGAAGGGACATCTGTCACCTTCGCAAAGGACATAGGAACCGTCCTTGATCTTGTCACTAATAAAACTGATCTCTTCATATCTCTCCTGTGAGAAGGAGTCCACATCGATCTCCCAGCCAATACAGCAGGAGTTCTTACATTTGTCGGCTATACACTTAAAATCGTCATAGTAATCCGGACGGTAGGATATCATCTTGTTGTCAGTTCTCCGACATATAGATATAGAGGATGCTGTTTGCGGCCTGCTCATCTATGAGCTGACGGAGAAGTTCATATTCATCCTCATTAGCAGGAACTATCCTTTTTCCGTCATCATCTTCAAATACGAAGACATATGATGATCCGTCCGAATCCTCGCAGAGATCATATTTAACAGCTTCGCCGTAAGGAACATCCTCCACATAGAAGCTCACTAATGTTCTTCCGTAATCTTCTTCAATATCTTCCCTGCTTTCCAGGGCCGTAATGACAGAGGCAGCCTCACTGTCAAGAGCTGAATATGCGATATGAACTTCACTGGTGATCTCACCGTCTCCGGGATTAACAGGATTTAAAAAGTATGAATCCGTACCCGGATCGGCTTCATAGGAAGAAACATTTTCTGTTCTGTCAGATCCGTAGTTGCTATCATCATCATCTATAAATGAATCAATTTCTTCAGCTACGTCCATATCTGCAGCCCGCTCTTCAGAATCCGCATCTATGGCTGAATCGATCTGCGCGTTAACAACGGGCTTATCATCTGCTGCAGTTGCTGCAGCATTATCCGACTTATAGGAGGCAGATGAAGACAGCTTGGGCAATATCAGTAAAAGTCCACCGCAGAAAAGAAGCAGTGCAGCCGCAACGGCTATAAACGGC
>JAGAFH010000010.1 GCA_017612755.1 Clostridiales bacterium | reverse complement strand
CGACCAGAGCAAAGAGACTATCGAGAGGCTCAGCGAAAGCGCCAAGTTCTTCCTTACGGCTGCTCCCGGATACAGAGGGACCTATAAGGACATCCTTATCTCAAGGATAAAAGAGATAGCCTCCGAAAACGACAACGTCATCATAAAGGGACTGGGGGGCTGCGTCATCCTCAAGAACGATCCCAATACCATAAGCGTCAGGGTCTATGCAGACGAGCAGACGAGAGCTTCCAGGATAGCAAGACAGTTCAACATAAGCATGGAAGATGCCCTTTCCACCATCGCCATCGGCGACAGGAAGCACAAGAGATTCGTCAGTAATCTCTTTGACGTGGATCTTAATTCACCGGAGCTTTACGACCTGAGCATCAATACCGACAGGATCTCCGTGGAGGAGGCCGCTTCATCCATCCTGGCTCTGTGCGAAAAACACGAACGCCGCACCGCCATCACAAAAGAGACTGACAGCAACGATTCTATCGACCACCAGTCAGAGACCCCAGTATTTAAGAACTCCACAGAAGAAGAATTTGCCAGGATACTTGATATGTACGGCATAGAGTGGATGTATGAGCCCAAGACATTCCCTATCGAGTGGGATGCGGAAGGCAATATAAAGATGGCATTCTCCCCTGACTTCTATCTGCCCAAGTTCAATATATATCTGGAACTTACGACTATGGACCAGAAGTATGTCACCAAAAAGAACAAGAAAGCCCGTATGGTAATGGAACTCTATCCGGGCACCACCGTTAAGATAGTCTACAAGAAGGATTTCCACGATCTGGTGGAAAGGCTTAAGCAGTTCGGAGGTTAATGATGTCACTGATCCTGGGAGATTCTATCGAGATCAACAAGACTGTATATGATGAAGAAGTGATCCAGAGCAGGGTAAGGGAATTAGGAGCCCAGATCACGGAAGACTATAAGGGTGAGGAACTGATCGTCATCGGCGTTATCAAAGGTTCCCTTTATTTCTTCTCGGATCTTACAAGAGCCATAGACCTTCCCATCAAGATCGACATGATAGGTTTCGGGAACATCCCCGACACTACATCAAAGACAGGTGTCGTACGTATTACGAAAGATATCGATATCGACATTACGGACAAGCATGTGCTGATCGTAGAGGACGTCATAAGGACCGGTCTCACCACAGCCTATCTCATCTCAAATCTCGAATCCAAGAAACCGAAGGATATCAATCTCTGTACCATGCTCCTCAATCCCAACAGGCTGCTGGCCACGATCCCGGTCAAGTATTACGGATTTGAGATCAATGACAGCTGGCTCATCGGATACGGTCTCGACCAGAAGGAGATCGGAAGGAATATCCCCTACATAGCGGAACTTAAGAGAAAAGAATAAGGCATACAAAAAGGAGGCTGTCTGATGAGACAACCTCCTTTAATAAAATAGCTCCAGCGAACCTCATCACGATCACTCAAACCACCGGCACCCTTTAGCCAACTCCACGAGCTCTACTCGAAATCGCAACGACCACCTGACTGCTGCGACTCAAACCTCACACCGTGCAACTCATGTCTCCCATTCACCGCATATTCAAATCTGCTTCTCCGCTTACCGTTCAGGCTTCCGATATACGTCAAGACCCTGCTGTCGTAAGCAATACCGGCTACTCGGTTTGCACGAACCGATGTAACATCCGTCGCGCCTCGGAATCTACCTGTCGGCGATGACATCTCATCCGCTCGCGGATCGATAATCCGAATCAACTAATCTGTTACAACTGCGACTTGTAAGCGGCGGAACCGCTCCGTCAATCGCCTGTGCTCGTAACTCCTCCATCGTCCCTGTGCTTCTGCTTCGTCTCCCCTCACTACATGTGCCAGGCACCAAGCTTCCGGTTCGTTTCTTCGGCTTCGCCTCCGGTCAACTGTCAGATCCGAAGATCTATTCAACACCTTTGGTTCTACCCTGCGCTCCGCTCGTCCGATCGAGGCGGCCTCCGTGTTTGAATGCTCTTGCTTTCAGCATTCCCTGGAGCTACCTATATGATAACATGTGACAAACAGGTTACAATCCCGCTTAAGGAACAAATAGATATTCATCTAATTGTGCATTTTATCAATACCGCACAAAAATCAGCCGTGATATAATGAATATGTTGTGCGGGATGGCTAAATGCCATCCCTTTTTATTACTTATTTTTATTAAGGCTCTCCCGCATCCGGTCCCGCATCTTATACATCTTCTGGACACTGTTCTCAAGAAAGTAATAATGCATAACATAGGGGACCAGCAAAATAAGGAACATAATGCACAAAAGGACTGCTGCCGGCGAGGGAGCCACCATGATCATAAACACAGCCATTATCTCCAAAATGGCGAAAAGGACAGTGACGATCAGGTGGATCAGCCTTTCGTGCTGGAAGTATGAGATCTTGGTCTCGAACTCCGAAAGGACACTCTCTATCCCGCTCCTGTCATCCTTTTCAAGATCACCTGCCATATAAAGCTCGATCTCCCTTATATATTCAGATATATATTTCTTCATTATGATCTCACCTGAACCTTCTGTTTATATAATTAACTACTTCTCTCTTGTTCATCGTCCAGGAGGGACCCACCAGGATCTTCTTCGGGCCGTCTCCCGTAAGCCTGTGGACCACCACACCTTCAGGCAGGAGCTCCAGGGCCTTTTCTACAATATCAAAATACTCTTCGCGGGAAAGCAAATCAATCCCGCCGGCCTTATACTCATCATAGAGCCTTGTTCCCTTAAGGACATAAAGACATGTAAACTTGACCCCGTCCGTTCCCGCCTTCACCGCATGCCTGACGCTCTCCAGCATATCCTCAGTACTCTCGCCCTTAAGGCCGAAGATGATATGGGTGATCACATTTACGCCTATATCCTTAAGACGGGCAACAGCTTCATCGTAGACCTTGGTCTCATAACATCTGTTAAACCACTTTGCCGTCCCGTCATTAGAAGTCTGAAGTCCCAGTTCCACAAAAACAGGATATCTTCTGCTGTAGCTTTTGAGCACTTCCAAGATGCCGTCAGGAAGACAGTCCGGCCTGGTGCCTATAGAAACAGCCTTGACCCTGGGATGGGAAAAAGCCTGTCCCAGGACATCATCCAGATACTCCGGGCTGCAGTATGTGTTGGTGAAGCTCTGGAAGTACGCGATGATCCCCGTGTCCTCACCGATCTTAGCGGAGACCTTTTCTATAGCCAGATCTATCCTTTCCGGAACAGATCCCTCCGCCTCCGAAGAGAACTCTCCGGAGCCTCCGGCGGAACAGAAGATGCAGCCGCCGGTCCCGCACCTGCCGTCCCTGTTGGGACAGGTCACGTCCAGGCTTACGGAAGCCTTATACATCCGGCAGCCGAAACGGTCCCGGAAATAGCTGTTGGCACTATAGTATTTCAAGGCATCTTCCCCTGTTTGTTAATATTCTTTTTACATATAAGATTATTGAGAAATGCTCATCCGTATGGTATCATGAATTATCAAAATTTTGAAACAAGCTAAAAGGAGGACCGGACGTGGCACAGCATAAGATCTTACTCGTTGATGATGATACCGATATTCTCGAGATCAACAAAGCTTTTCTTGAGAGTGAAGGATATGAGGTGGTTACTGCAACTTCAGTAGCAACAACTATGGAGAAGGTCCAGCTTCATAATTTCGACTGTATCGTTCTCGATGTAATGCTCCCTGACGGAAGCGCATATGAACTTCCCCAGAGGATCCAGGTTTATTCTTCCGCACCCATTATCTTCCTTACGGCAAGAGATCAGGTCGAGGATAAGATCCAGGGATTCCAGGTAGGCGCAGATGACTATATCACAAAACCCTATTCCCTCCCTGAACTCAGCCTCCGTATCAATGCCCATATCAGACGTAATCTTAAGAGTGAAGGTTTCCTTATGGAATTCCCTCCCCTCAAGATCAACATCAAGACAAGAGAGGTCTCCATCAAGGACCAGCCTGTCCATCTTACCAACAGGGAGTTCGATATCTTAAGACTTCTTGCCGAGACACCCAACGTTATCGTTCCTTTCTCAAGGATCTATTCCCACGTATGGGGTGACGACACGGCCTGCGACAACCACCTTGTAATGGTCAACATCTCCTATCTCCGTAAGAAGATGGAGAAGATCGCTCCCGAGATCACATTTGTTAAGACAGAGTGGGGTATCGGTTATTCCTTCGCTTATCCCCCTGTAAAGAACAGCATGCACGGCGAATTCTGATCCGCCTCAAAATAGCACATAACTGTAAAACAGCTGTCCCCCGGACAGCTGTTTTTTATCAGATACATATTGTAAAATAAAGTCATGAAGAAGAAATACAGGATACCTATCCAGAACGTAGAATCCACGGCATTCAAGAAACTTCTCTATGCCCTTCTTTTTATTGCCATCTATCTTCTCATAAGCCAGATCTATCTGATATGGAATAACAGATCCGATTCCGGCATCAGTTATGTGGACGATACGGGAAGCATGTATATCACCCATGAGATGGATGAGGGGCAGGCTATCCTTTACGTCGGGGAAAACTGGTCTTTTGTCCCCAATATAACATCAGAAGAGATAAAGGGCGGCAAGTTCAAGTATTCTGACCATTTCTCTGTTCCTTATGCTTCCAATGTAACGCTCGGAACATCTCTCGGCTGGTACGATCTGGGAGATGACTGCGTCTGGAATAACATCGGGAGCGCTCCGCCCTTTATTCCCGTTTCGGTCGACGGAAGATCATATTGCTCAGGCGTATATCTGACGAAGATCGTCTTTTCGAAGGGCGCACCCAATATCGCCATCAACATTCCTGATCTGAACGGTCATGCAGACCTGTACTGTAACGGCTCTTATATCGGATCTTTCGGAGACTCCATGTCCCCCGGTACCACAAATCTTACCGACGGTTATGAGAGTTTCCCCATACCGGTAAACGACAACGGGGAAGCGGAGATAATGATCGCCGTTTCCTGCAGGTCCGACATCGCAAAACCCGGCATCCTTTCCATTCCGTCCCTTGCTTCTTCCAAGACCGATGCTACCCTGAACGCCCTTGCTGCCATCTGGTATACGTTCCAGGGAACGCTGGTG
>JAGAFH010000009.1 GCA_017612755.1 Clostridiales bacterium | reverse complement strand
TAGGTCCCAAGGAGCTTATCGCTCCCATGACGAAGATCCACCAGTACTGTATCATGAGTGCTCCCTCAATGTCACAGTTTGCTGTGGTCGAGGCTGCTCTTAACGGTGATGACCAGATCAGGATGATGCGCGATGAGTATAACCACAGAAGACGCGTTATATTGAGCGGTTTTAAAGATGCAGGTCTTGACTGCTTTACACCTTATGGAGCTTTCTATGCTTTCCCTTCGATCCAGGGCCTTGGCGTTACGTCTGAACAGTTCTGCGAGAGATTTTTGATGGAAAAGAAGGTTGCTATCGTTCCCGGAAATGCTTTCGGTGAGTGCGGAGAGGGATATGTAAGGATCAGTTATGCCGCTTCCATGAAGGATATCAAGACGGCTATGGAAAGACTTGCCGAATTTACTGACACATTAAGGAAGGAAAACAGCTGATGCTTGAATTTGACAATATAAGACTCGATCTTGAAAGTTATGTTGAGCCTCTTTCAAAGCTTAAGGATTCTCTTCATATCGAACATACCATGACGGAGATCTCGGAGCTTGAGGCCAGGACCCAGGAGCCTGATTTCTGGAATAATGTGGAGAAGGCCCAGGGTCTTCAGACAAAGCTCAAGAGACTTCAGAAGAAGGTGGACGGTTTTAATAACCTTGAGAGCGAGAGGGAAGACCTTCTTGCATTATGTGAGCTTGCCAACGAAGAAGAGGACCTTGATTCCCTGGAAGAACTTACAGAGGGTGTTAATAAGTTTAAGAATGATTTTGAGACCATGCGCCTTGAGACCCTTCTCACAGGAGAATATGATAAGAATAATGCTATTCTTACCCTTCATGCAGGTGCCGGCGGAACAGAGGCCCAGGACTGGGTAAGCATGCTCTACAGGATGTATACAAGATGGGCAGAGGCCCATGGCTATGAGATAAAGGTACTTGAGTATCTTGACGGAGACGAGGCAGGTATAAAGTCTGCTTCGATCATGATCTCCGGTGAGAATGCCTACGGTTTCTTAAGATCCGAGCTGGGCGTACACCGCCTTGTCCGTATCTCTCCCTTCGACGCAGCCGGAAGAAGACATACATCTTTCGCTTCATGTGAAGTCATGCCGGAACTGGATGACACTATCGAGATCAAGATCGATCCTACGGATCTTCGCGTAGATACATACAGATCTACAGGTAAGGGCGGTCAGCACATCAATAAGACCGATTCAGCCGTAAGACTTACACATATCCCTACTGGCGTAGTCGTTGCCTGCCAGTCGGAAAGATCACAGATCCAGAACAGGGAGACGGCCATGAACATGCTGAAGGCCAAGCTTTTCGCTCTGGCACAGGCTGCCCAGATGGAAAAGATCGAGGATCTTAAGGGTAACCAGATGGATATTGCCTGGGGATCCCAGATCAGGTCTTACGTATTCTGTCCTTATACGCTTGTTAAGGATCTTCGCACAGGTTACGAAGAGGGTGACGTGGATGCCGTAATGGACGGTAAGATAGACGGGTTTATCAATGCTTTTCTTTCAGGAATGAAAGCTGAGAAATAATAAAATCATTACACATAGGAGGGGTTATATGAAAAGAAAGATGATTGCAGCAACAGTTGCAGTTTTCTTTATCGTCGGAGCTGTCGCAGGCTGTTCGAACAACAGCGGATCGCGAAGAGACAAGGACGATGAAGAAGAGGAAGAGGAGGAAGACGAGTCTGTCCTGGATGTAGAAGATTATTTCTCCTGCAGTTTTGACGGTTATGACGGATACGGTTCCATCGTCTTCGATGTTGATTATGCTTCCATGATCGATGATTTTGAGGCTCTTGAGAGCATGACCGAGGGAAGGCTTGCCCAGAAGATCACTCCCGTATATGACGGCGAAGGAACACTTTCCAATGGTGATATTGTTACTGTGTCCTGGGTACTGGATGTGGATTCCATCGATGATCTTGAGATCGAAGCTGATGATATAGAAGTAACTGTATCAGGTCTTGAGGAGATCCCTGAATTTGATCCTTTTGATTATCTGGAAGTAACCTTTGAAGGTCAGGATCCCAATGGTTATGCCAACCTTCAGACCCTTGAAGGATCTCCCATCGACGGTATCAACTATACGGCTTCTTCAACATCTTATCTGTCTAACGGAGACGTAATTACAGTTACTGCTTCCATCGACGAGCAGACCTGTCTGGACAACGGATATATTCTCGTTACAAATGAGAAGGAATATACGGTTGAAGGACTGACTGAATATGTTACCAGCATGGACCAGCTGACAGACGAGGTCATCTCGGAAATGCAGGATGAGGCACTTGACGAGTATATGGCAGCCATCACCAGCTGGGAAAATGTGGAAGAACTTGAATCAACAGAGTTCGTAGGTTATTACTTCCTTTCCGCTAAGGACAGTGACACCTGGTATGACCACAACTATGTTTATATCATCATCAATGCCGAAGCAGATAACCCTTGTGAGTATGTTGATTACTATTATTGGGTAAGATTTTCCAATGTAACAGTTGATGCTGACGGAAACTGCAGTGTAGACCTTAATTACACCACTCTTCCTTACGGAAGCTGCTGGTTTGGCGACTGCTCCGGTGCGGCATTTACCACTGAAGAAGTAGACGGTCAGTATTACTGGTATGTCGGATACAGAGAACTCGATGATCTGTATTCAAATGATATTCAGCCCAATCTTGCCGATTATAACGTTTACGACAATATCGAAGAAGACTGATAATATCTACAATTGATTCCATGTACCCCCGGATTGCCCTGAACCGGCACTCCGGGGGTATTTTTATAAATTTATTTTACATTCGACAAATTGTATCGGATTGTAACGGATTTGGTGCAAAATCCTCTTGAGATCATGGTAGTGTTCTTATATGAGTGAACTTACATTACCCGACAACTATATGATCGCAAGATTTATATACCTGAAAAAAGAGCTTTCTAAACTCCCGGTAGTAACGAGAGGGGTTCATCACGGAGTTCAGGTATACAGATTTAAGGATCACTGCTACAGGTTCAATACAAATAATGGAAAGATCCTGGAGGAGTTCTATCAAAAGAGGGCCGGGATCATTTCAGGCATAGACGAGCTTTTATCATTATTTAAAGGGGATCTGGAGAAAAGGTCAAAGGAATACAAGTTATCTTCCGATCATAGTTCATTCCTGGATGGGGAGTTTTTCAAAAATGCGGAAGAAAATGCTTCGCCTTATAAGAATGAATACAAGTATAGACACAATGGTAAAAGGTACAGATCCAGAAGTGAGATGATGATCGCCCAGGTCCTGACATACATGGGACTTGAGTTTAAATATGAATGTCGTATAGTGTGCGGAGGTAAAAGCTATACAGCAGACTTTCTTATCTATCTGCCTGAATTTAACAGGTGTATTATCCTGGAGTATCTGGGAATGCTTGATGATGAGGAATACACACTAAAGAATTCAAGAAAGATCAGAGATTACCTGAATAAGGGTATCTATTTTGGGAGAGATATAGCATTCCTGTGTGGTAACACATATGAGACGCCTACTTTAACACAGATATATATAACTATCTGTTATTTGATCGAATATACTACTTCAGACTGTCTCATAAATATAAATTTCCCTGAAATTTCCCTGTGAGCATGCTGGGAGGGAAACTTTAGGGAAAAATGGCCTGAATTCCCTGAAATTTCCCTGTGGGATATTGAATCGGGAAATTTTAGGGAAATTGAGCATAAAAAAAGCCCCGCCG
>JAGAFH010000112.1 GCA_017612755.1 Clostridiales bacterium | reverse complement strand
GGAGAACTTGAACTTCTTTCCTGAATAGAAGAAAAGTCCTAAGACGTATACAGCCGTTCCGGCCAGAAGGAGCCAGAAGCAGGGCTTTGTGGCTGCAGCATAGAAAGGCTTCAGCATAAAGAGGAACAGGACTCCCATGATTCCGTATACGGAGACTGCGAACTTGCTTCCGGTCTTATTCTCGGGAAACATGAAGATCATGAGGAACATTCCCAGAAGGGCGAGAGCCAGTTCAGCAATAAGGATTCCGATCCCTAAGGCTCCTCCGATAAGGGAGAGACATGCGGGAGTATAGACTCCTAAGATAGCGAAGTAGACCATGATGTGGTCCAGCTTCCTGAATACTCTTTTATGGACGCTTCCGTGCTTAAGGAAGTGGTAGATGGTAGTAAAGAGATTAGCGATGAACATGGTGACCAGGAAAGCGGATACACCGAATGAATCTGTAAGTCCCATTCCCTCCGGGGCATGGATATAAGCCCGGACAGATGCAAAGGGGATAAGACCCAGTACATAGAAAGCAAGGATTCCGGCGGTGATGGAATTTCCGACTTCCTCTCCGAAAGTCTCCCTGGTCTTCTGGATATTCCTCTTGACTATCCTCTTCTGATTCTCGAGCCATGACAGACCCTCCAGACCTTCCTCAAGAGGATCTCTTCCCTCTTTGGCGGCCTTGCGGTCAATATCGCTCGCCATCATTCTTTTCCAGTGCTTATTGTTCTTTGCCATTTCTATATTTCCTCTGTGGTATTTATCACTTTAACAGATTTCATTCTACAAGGAAGGGGTGCTTAATGCAAATCAGGCATCAGGCATCCTGGGAGGGAGCTGTATCACATCATCCTTGGGCTTCGGTGCTCCCAACTGTATCACATCATCCTTCGGCTTGGGGGCTCCCAGCTGTATAACTTCTTCCTGCTTCTTTGGAGCGCCCAGCTGTATTGCCTCTTCCTTCTTCTGCTGCGGTATCTCTTTGGAAGGGTACTCCGGTACATTCACGTTGGGAGATCTGGTGGGTCTGGCAGCTCTTGGATTCTGTCTTGCGGGAGCTGAGATAACTGTTCCAAGGACCTCCGGCTTAGGCTGCTCCTTCTTCTCTGGAGATGTGAAGTCGATATTCTCCTTAGCGGTCTGATCGACTACCGAAGCAGGATCCAGCTGCTCTGCCACATAGGCGTCCCTGTAGAATCTGTAGACCTGGAATGTCGCATAGACGATGAGGGATACGGGAAGGATCCTCATAGGGAGCATCCTGGCCCGGTCATCTCCCAGGACTCCGGAAAGAGAAGCAAAAGGAGCCTCCGCCATTCCGTAGATCGCCTTAAGGATAAAGCCTTCTACGACAGTAAAGATATCAACATCCTCTGCCCCAAGCTTCTCGGCCATACCGGGAAGGATCCATGTAGGGAGAAGGCAGACCGCTCCGTAGACAGCAAGTCCCGCGGTTATCCAGAACTTCTTCTTATATGCTGCGTAGACAGGGATGATCAGAAGTACGCTCAAGGCAAAAGCCCATCCGCTGATCTTCTCGACAGTTCCGAACTCCCTGGGGATTATCATGTCATATGTGAAATACAGGGGAAGGAAACATACGAAAAAGAGCGATGCACATATACACGCAAGAAAAACACATGTAAAGTAGTCTCTTCTCATAGATCCCTTTCTCCTTAAACAGATTAACTAAAAGAGCCGGCCATGTAGCCGACTCTTATTTTAGCATTAATTGGCTCTCCCTGCATCAGAATTCAAAATCCGTGACTTCTTCAACGGGGCAGATATAAGAGAACTTAAGTGTCTTAAGCCTCATTCCGTTAGCCGTAAAGTGAGCCCTCATAATGGAATATTTGGATGTGAGGAGCATCTCCTGGTTCATGACCGTATCCGCTCCGTCCGTTCCGTTCCATGTGATGACCCGGATGGGGATACTGTTGAAGAAAACAGTCATTGGGATCTGGGCCAGGGGATTAAGATCCGAGCATCCTGTTATCTCGATATTGTAAAGACCCGGCTTATCACAGGTGATGCCGAAAAGGAAATCCTCGCAGATCTCAGTATTCACATTGACGTTGATCACGGGATCTTCGTTGATCCTGTAATAGCAGTCCACCTTCGTCTCGATCATATCGCCTTCAAAAGGACAGTCGATGCTGACTATCTTCTCGGCCTGTCCCGCCTCCCGCTTCATGGCATAAGTGCTCATGGCAAATTTCAGGATATTCTTCGCATTTCTCTGAAGCTCCGCCCTGGTGACGAGATCAGTATTTCCCTTTTGGATATTCTCATAGACATCGCTTTCGGGAAGATGCTCTTTCTCAACATTGGGACATACCATATAGATATCGCACTGGGCCCTGGCCATAAGGGAATGCTCGGTAAGGATCTTTGAATAGGGATCATCCGGAACTTCCCTGATATAAGCCCACCAGTCAGTCATGACGATGCCTTCGTATCCCCACTGCTCCCTTAAGATGGCGGTGTTCAGATCATAGTTGGCCGTACCGTACTCTCCGTTGATCCTGTTATATACAGTCATGATACTCCTGGCGCCGCCCTCTTTGACCGCGATCTCAAATCCCTTCAGGTAGATCTCACGAAGCGCCCTTTCAGATGCCACTGAATCCATAAGCCTTCTGTTAGTCTCCCTGTTGTTGGCGCAGAAGTGCTTGATGGTGGCAGTGACCTCATGCCGGTGAAGTCCCCGGAGCTGGGCGCAGGCCATAAGTCCCGTAAGAAGAGGATCCTCCGAGAAATACTCGAAGTTTCTTCCGTTTAAGGGATTTCTGTGAATGTTGATACCGGGGCCCAGGATGACATCAACTTCGTTGGTCATCATCTCGATGCCGAAGTATCCGAAAAGCTCCTCCGTAAGTTCCTCGTTAAAAGAACAGGCGATACATGTTCCGTTAGGGAGGGCAAAAGCCTTCTTGCCGCTGTCGATCCTCATTCCCGAGGGGCCGTCATCACAGCAGACAGCCGGGATCCCCAGGGCCTGAAGCTCCTTACTGACTCCGCAGAAAGCGGCGGCTGTTCCGGTAGTGACCTTAGGGCTGCTCATTCCCTCACCCCTGATGATAAGAGCCAGGTCTTCATCTGTGAGCTGGGCAGTAAATTCATCCAGGGTTTTTCTGCCTTCCTTAACATCAGAAAGCTTTATATCCCTTCTTCCGCTCTGTGGTATCTCCGGGGGAACAAGATCAAGTCTTGAATCCACATTCTGAACTTCCCTTACAGGAACTTTCTCATAGATAAGATTTCCATCCGCATCAGAAGTCATCCTGTCAAAAGACTCCACAGGTCTTAAGGCAGACTTAAGTCCCTCAAGAAGGGTATCCTCCGAAAGGGAGATGGTTCCTGCAGAAACAGTGTCATTAACATCAAAACCAATAGCGAAAATATATTCACCCTTCTCAAGGACCCATCCTGTTCCAAGGCCAAGCCTTCCGTCATCATCATAGGATGCGTAGCGGGAAGCATCTGCGGAGATCTTAAGAGTCCGGTCCTGACCCGGAAGGAGCTCATCTGTCTTCGTGAACCCCACCAGGACTTTGGAAGGCTTTCCTAAACGGCCCTTTGGAGCGGAAGCGAAAAGGAGCACCGCCTTCTTTCCGGCAAAAGATCCGGTGTTGGTTACCTTCACGGAAACAGAAACGGAAGTGCCTTCAGAAGAGAAGGAGATATCAGACATCTCAAAAGTGGTATATCCCATACCAAAACCGAAGGGATACATGACCTTTTCAGGGGCGAAGGTGGAAAAATACCTGTAGCCCACATATATATCTTCACAGTAAAGATCCTTCATAGGATCAACGTTTCCGAAGTTGGCAGTGGAAGGATAGTCTTCAAAAGAATAAGCGATGGTGTCGGTAAGAGATCCGGAAGGATATGCTCTTCCCGTGATAAGGTCGGCGCAGGCATCTCCTCCCACAAGTCCTGCCTGCCAGATATACATGACGGCGGAAGGTGAATATTTATCCACAAAGGACATATCGATGATATTACCGACATTAAGAAGAACGATGGTCTTTTCGAAAGATTCACAGACTACCCTGATCATCTCTTCCTCACCGTCGGATAAGAAGAAGGATCCCTTCTCGGGAGTGTTGTCCCTGTCCTCGCCGGCAGTCCTGGCTATCACGATGATGGCGGCATCATTAGAGGAAGCTGCCTTCTTAACAAACTCAGGATCAAGAGCCATCTCATCCTGGGACCATCTCTCTTTTCCCCAGCCTACTCCGGGATCTACGGGATTACTGCCCTCCCAGTCGATATAGGCCTGCTTTACATCCCGGTCTATGATGATATCAGGATCCTTTTCGAGGGATTCCTCAATAGTGGGAACATGGCCTGTATTTACCATACCGCCCGAACCTGTTCCGCTCTTGTAGTAATGGAACTGCATACGTCCAAAGACCGCCGCCTTTGAACCTTTCTTAAGAGGAAGGACAGAGTCCTCATTCCTCAAAAGGACAGAGCCCTCCCGGGCAATATTCAATGCCGCATCGCGGTACTTATTCCAGTCTAAGATGATATCGGACATAAAAAACACCTCCGGTAGATCACTACTATGATTTTAAACTATCCGGGGCGTCCTTTGTTAGCAGAATTGTTGTTTTTATGTAAAATCGATAGTTATCTTTAAAGGATCACAGGCAGTGTATCTGATGATCTCGTCCATCCTGGG
>JAGAFH010000111.1 GCA_017612755.1 Clostridiales bacterium | reverse complement strand
GCATTCTCGCCGGGGATCTTCATGAACATGGGAAGTCCTACGCCGGAACCGATGAATACAGCCTCGAATTCCTCCTCGGACATAAGCTCGTCGATAGTAACCGACTTGCCGATAACAACGTTTGTCTCGATCTTAACGCCGAGAGCCTTAACGTTCTCGATCTCCTTGGCAACTACCTTTTCCTTGGGAAGTCTGAATTCGGGGATACCATATGTAAGGACTCCGCCGGCCTCATGAAGGGCCTCGAAGATAGTTACATCGTAACCGAGTCTTGCCAGGTCTCCGGCACAGGTAATACCAGCAGGTCCGGAACCGATAACAGCTACCTTATGGCCGTTGGGAGCAACATTGAGCTCAGGCTTGATGCCCTCTTCCCTTGCCCTGTCTGCTGCGTATCTCTCAAGCTTACCGATAGCGACGGCGTCACCCTTGATACCTCTTATACAGAGCTGCTCACACTGGGTCTCCTGGGGACATACTCTTCCGCAGACTGCAGGAAGTGCTGAGGACTCAGAAAGCTTATCATATGCGTCCTTGAACCTGGACTCTTTGATAGCTGTGATAAATGCGGGGATATCGATATTTACGGGACATCCCTGTACACATCTGGGGTTCTTACAGTTAAGGCATCTGGAAGCCTCAAGTACTGCCTCCTCCTCTGTATAACCCAGACATACTTCTTCAAAATTCTTTGCACGGACAAGAGGCTCCTGCTCACTTATCGGTACTCTTTCAAATCCCGGTGCTGCCATTATTTGTTACCTCCGTCACAGAATCCGCATCCGCCGTGATGCGTATCGCCTTCCTTGAGAGCCAGCATAGCCCTGCCCTCCTCGGTGCGGTAAAGTCTTGATCTCTCCATAGCCTCGTCGAAGTTGACCTTGAAACCGTCAAACTCGGGACCGTCGATGCAGGCAAACTTCACCTCGTCACCGACTGTAAGTCTGCAGCCGCCGCACATTCCTGTACCGTCAACCATAAGAGGGTTCATGGAAACTATAGTGGGAATATCATATTTCTTAGTCGTAAGAACACAGAACTTCATCATGATCATAGGTCCGATGGAAACGCAGAGGTCGTACTTCTTGCCTTCCTTCTCCACAAGATCGGAGATGACCTCGGTAACAAGACCCTTTCTCACATATGATCCGTCATCTGTGGTTATATAAAGATTTCCGGCAACTGCCCTCATCTCATCTTCAAGGATGATAAGCTCCTTGTTCTTTGCGCCAACGATAACATCGGCATCGATCCCGTGATCGTGAAGCCACTTGACCTGGGGATAAACGGGAGCTGCGCCAAGACCGCCGGCAACAAAGAGTATCTTTTTCTTCTTAACTTCTTCGATGTCATCGGTGACAAGCTCCGAAGGCTTACCGAGAGGACCTACGAAGTCACGGAAATAACCGCCTTCCTCAAGATCCATCATCCTGGTAGTACTTGCTCCTATAGTCTGGACAACGATAGTGACGGTACCCTCTTCCCTGTCATAGTCACAGATGGTAAGGGGGATCCTCTCGCCGTCTTCATCGATCCTTACGATGACAAACTGGCCGGGTTCGCAATAGCGGGCAACGCGGGGAGCAACGACATCCATCAGAAAGATCGTCTGATGGAGGACTCTCTTCTTCTTGATCAAATACATAAAAATAGCCTCCGGAAATCAGATCAGGCATAAGCCACGCTAATTATTATATTACATTTTTATACGCTGTTAAAGGAAAAATTACCATTCTCCGGCATATTCCCAACTGTTGATATCCAGCACATCTCCGTCCACCTTATACCAGGGGCCCGGGTTGAATGTATTACCGTTATTCGCAGTAATAGACGTATCATGGGAACCAAAGATATAAAGTGGCAGATCGTTCTTATAGTCATTTGTAACAGGCTCCGACGTGAAAGGATTAACAGGATCTTCGATAAGGCCTTCAACCGCCAGGAACGGCACATCCGCATTAGTCATAAACTCATCGGATATGCTGAATCCCTGTGAATCAAAGTCCTTGACAAAAAGCACCGGGTTATAAAAATCAGGACTGACCTCAGCATCGTCATAATCTGATATGACATTAAGGCCATATCCATGGTCGGCTACGATGATGATCCTGGTATTGTCATATACTCCCTGTTCTCTCAGATCATCAAACCACTTACCCAGAAGGATATAGGAAGCCATGCTGTCCTGATAAGAAGCCAGCTGCCAGTACTGTGTCACATTAAGCCCCTCAAACCGGTCTATGTTTTCGCTGTCATATTCTGTGTTGTCAACAAAGAATTCAGGTTCATACTCCGGCTCTTTGAGGATGGCCTCGGAATGGGCAGTGTAATTTACCAGGAGCGTATAACTCCCGTTGCCGGAAGAAGAGATCTCCGTCATCTCCGGAAGAGCCTCCAGAACAGAATAGGAATCCATAAATTCCGGAGCATATCCTTTTGACTGGTTGCCGGATCCGGTAAAAAGAGGCACAAACCGGAACTCATTGTAGAAATCCGGGATATTATAGTGGCCATTATCATATAGAAGTTCGTGAAGGAACGGAGGCATTACTCTCATAAGTGAATAGCAGAAGAAATTTCTCTTCCACAGGGAAGTGAGATCCTGATCCTCTTCTTCCTTCATGGGGTTATATCTTCCGTTGGTGATATAGGCATCTATACCCTGATATCCTTCGAAAACGGAAAGGTCAGGTATCTCTTCGTATCCGGCGTAGGAAGGGTCACATAAGGTGACATCAAAACCATTATCAGAGAAAAGGACGGGAAGCACCTTAAGAGCTTCATCGTGCTTGTCCGGGATAGACTCGCCGTCCCTTAAGTTCATATTAGCAGGAGTGTATTCATATCCTCCGTAAAGAGCCGGGGCCGCCGTGTTTGTATGGGCTCCGAAAGAAATGGTGTTCTCATAGAAAACGAAACCGTCGAACTGCTCTTTAAGTTCAGGCCTTTCATTAAAACAGTAAGGAACAAAGACTCCTACCGCCCGGTCCAGCATGACGACCACCACATTCTGCTTATCTTTGGAAAGGGTGATCTTTGCATAGTCCAGCTGGTCTTTAAGATAAGAAAGCTCATTATAGTTGTCTGATATTGATATAACATTTGCCAGGCCGCAGACAAGAACGCTCAGGATACCTGCCGCCGCAACAAAAGGCATAGCCTTCAGGATGTATTTTCTGAACATTACCATGAGAACGGAAACAAGGATCACAAGAGTAAACCCTATAAGGAGATAATCCCTGTAATCCATTGTCAGGTTATAGTAATAGAGGGCTGAGCTCATTACTCCGTATTCCCTGCCGAAGATAACGAGATCAAGGGTGAAGATAACAGTTGAAACAGCTGATATCATAGCCAGTACCCTTCTCGCCCCGGGAGTAAAGATAAAGTACATGACGCCTGCCCAGAGGAGGAAAAATCCTGCCGAGGAAGCAAAAGACCAGAGAAGATAGACCGCCGGGGATCTCATGGAATACATGTTAACGAACTCTGCCGTGGAAGACTTTATAACGATGGAAGGAACGAGAAGACCCACAAAGACCGTGTTATATATCCCACAGAGGATAAATGTGTTCTTAAGGGAAGGTTTGTCTGAAGATCGCTTCTTCTCTTTCATTTTGATCCTGTCAAAGGGGATAAGGTTCTTGATAAGGGAAAATATGTTGTTACAGGTCCAGTAGAATACAAGACCGGAAGGAGAGTTATAAAGGAGCACCAGGAAGATGGCGGCGATCCCGTAGAGCTGGATCTTTCCCTTAATGTCAGACCCCTTCAGATAGATACTTGAAGATATCAGGTTGATAACCGTCATAAGTACAGGAAGTACATTGACAGCCACAGTGCCGATCACAAGAAGACCGTCGGGAGATCCAAGGTCTTTGAGGGGGCCGAAGGTCTTACCGTTCAAAAGAGCCAGACCTGACAGCATCCTGTAGGCAGCTATGAAGAAAGGTATCTCCAGAAGAAGGGACATGGAACCTTTAAGGACGTCCGTAGGCCTTACTTCCTTTTCCCTGTTATACGCCTGCAGCATCATGAAGCGCTCATCGCCTTTAAAGGTCTTCCGTATCTTATCCTGCCAGGGCTGTACCTTCTTCTGCTTGTCAGAGGCTTCCTTCTGGAGAGCATCTGCTCTTCTGTACAAAGGCAGGGCCAGAAGGTTCATGACGATACTGAGGATGATGATACAGATCCCGGGATCCCGGATAAGCTTATAGGAGACCGAAAACACGAACTCGAATAAAAGTTCCAGAGGACCGATTATGATCTGATAGATGATACCAAGTATTTCCATCACCATTCCCCCGCATACTCCCAGTTATCAATATCTCTCATATCATCAGAAACATAATACCACGGTCCCGGAATAAAGGCCGTTCCGTTGTTGTCCCCTATGAAGAAATCGTGAGAAGCAAATACCGTGACTTCTCCGTCATCCTTATATGACGTGTCTACCGGATTTCCCGTAAAAGGATTTACCGGGTCTTCGATAAGGCCTGTTACTGCCAGGAAAGGAGTATCCGCATTAGTCATAAACTCATTAGAGACCGTAAACCCTTCCGCATCAAAATCCTTGACCATAAGGACCGGATTATAAACTTCCGCAGATACGGAATCATTGCTCCAGTCTGGCTTTAATCCCAGATCATATCCGTGGTCTGAAACTATGATGATCCTGGTGTTGTCATAAACCCCCTGTTCCCTCAGATAGTCAAACCAGAGGCCCAGCCTTATGTAAGCTGCCGCATTGACCTGGTAATGGGAAAGGCCTCTGTAATTCTCCACATTGAGGCTTTCGTCACCTAAGGTGAATCTGGAACTGTTAGCCTCATCATATTGGGTGTTATTGGTACGGTATTCGGGAGAATACTCAGGCTCCTTCAATATCATCTCAGAATGGGTCGTATAATTGACAAGGACCGTGTAGGTCATATTATCCCCTGTACCCACATCAGTGATCATGGGGAGGCTGTCAAGAACAGAGATCGAGTTGAGAAAATCAGGATCGTAGCCAATACTTCTTGATCCGTCGTATGTATAGTGACACATATATCTGTAATCATAGAGATAATCGGGATCGTTATAATTTCCTCCATCATAGAAAAGGGAATGATCACCAGGCTTTCGTCCGCATACGGAAAAGACTG
>JAGAFH010000110.1 GCA_017612755.1 Clostridiales bacterium | reverse complement strand
TACGATCTGAAAGCATCTCCAGGAAAAACTCTTTTCGTCGATCCTTAAGAGTTTCCTCGTTCCGGCATAGACATCCACAAGAAGGATGCCTGCCATGATGAAGATGCCGTTCCATACACCGTACGCAATATATTTAAGATCCGGGCCGTGCCATATACCCACCAGGAAATAGACCACGAACATGGAGATAAAAGCAGGTATCCTCTTCCCCACGAACTGTCCGAAGATCTTCCTGAACACTTTGCTCAGAGCGCCGAAGGGCTTGGAAAGGGACATGGGATAGAAGATATAATCCCTCATCCAGGCACCTAAAGTGATATGCCATCTTCTCCAGAAATCCTCTATTGAAGTGGCAAAATAAGGTTGCTTGAAGTTAAGGGCCAGTTCGATCCCCAGGATCTGTGAAAAGCCCCTTGCAATATCCATTCCTCCGGAGAAATCAGCATAGACCTGAAGGCCGTATAGAACAGCACCGAGAAATGCGACGATGCCCGTATAGTTCTGATAATTATAAAAGATCGTATTTGCAGGGATAGCGACTCTGTCAGCTATCACGCACTTTTTAAACCATCCCCACATGATCAGCTGGATACCGAAAGTCACTCTCTTGTAGTCAAAGGAATGACCCTCGTAAAGCTGATGTGCCAGGTGGTCATAGCGGGCGATGGGGCCCTGTACGATCTGTGGAAAGAATGACATGAAGAGCATAAACTTCAGCGGATTTTTGTCCGCCTTTATCTTGCCCCTCTGGATATCTATCAGATAAGACATGGCCTGAAGGGTATAAAAAGAGATACCCAAAGGCAGGAGCACATCAGTCTTAAGCTCCACCATATCACCCTTGGCAATATTATTAATGGTCTCAGCCAGGAAATTAAAATACTTGAGATAGATGAGCAGAGCCAGGACGGAAAGGGTCCCGATGACCATAAGAAGCTTCTTTTGCGCTTTAGCCCTCTTTTTCTCTTTTTTCTTCGCATCCCCCGCCAGGGCTTTTTTCTCAATAAACTTAGCGGAGTTTTTGTCCACAAGATCCATGGCAAGTCCACATACATAAGTAAAGACCGTGGTGCCAAAAAGGATCAGCAGGAGATATCCGCTGCTTAAGTAGAAGAACACATAGCTGGATACCAGCAGGGTAAACCATCTGTATTTCTTCGGGAAGGTGAAATACAGGACCATAACTGCGATCATGAATATGATGAATCTCAGGGAAACGAATGCCATAGATCACACTCCCCCCGGAACAGTGATAGTGTCCGAACGGTAATATACGTTTTCTCCATACACATCAAAGAAGGCTGTGAGACAGAGTTCATTTCCGCTGTTCGTATCATCGTAGCTGATCAGATATTCATAGACACCGCTTCCGACTTCACGGGTGACCACATCGCCATCCTCATCTTCGTAACTGATCTCAAAACCTGAGAACCACGGAGTTTCTTCCCAGGAGACAAGATATCCCTCTTCTGTCCGGACCACGTAAGGATCAGGACAGGCTGCCCCGTTTTCGAAGAATACCCCTCTTTGATCATATGCCCCGTATTCGATATCGTTGTCCTCCAGCACGGTGGCAACACCAACGGTATAGAAATAGGGGACCCCCGGCTGGACGGTATTATCAACATACTCCGAAACATCATCTACCAGGGCCAGATCATGCCATACCTCATCAGGTCTTCTCCTGCAGACAACGTAATTCTGCGTCTCAGGAACTTTATCCCATGAGATGACTACATTCCCGTTTCCGTCCGGGACGATATCATTGACCTCAGGAGGTGTTCCCTTATAGGTTATGGAAAGTCCTCCGTAGGAGAAATTCCCGTACATCATCTCCCCGTCTTCATTGAAACTGAACGGGACAACGGTATAGTAATAAACATCACCCGGAACAAAGGAAGAACAGTCCTCATAGGAATAAGTTCCCTGGGGCAATGTTGCTATCCTTTCCCAGGAATACCAGGTGCCGCCCTCTTCGTCCCCCCTGTAACTGCATCTGTAGACTGCATATCCCTGGGCATCATTGGTATGTTTCCAGCTGAAGAGTATATGATCTCCCTTCTGTATTGGATCATAAAGGTAAGCCCAGGCAATACTGTAATCCCTCTTTTTGTTACGGAACTCAATATCAAGGCAGAAAGCCCCCATCTCAGCCCTGTAGAGTTCAACAGCCTCATTCCAGGACTGATAAGAAGGATCGTTTCTCTTATCTTCAAATCCGTAGAGATCTACGAGGCACCCTCCCAGATAATGGGTGAACTTGATGGATCCGTGGATATTGACATGGAGTCTGTTATACCAGTCGCGTCTGAGATCCATTCCCATCTCGTCTACGGCAGACGCCAGATTGACAACATTATATCCCTTTCCCGCCACATACTCAGCCATGGCATTTATACGTTCGATGGTGACTGTCCCGATCGATTGGGGCATGGAGACGAACATCAGGTTGACACCATTTTCCGCACAGTGATCCATCAGGCTGTCAAGGGCCTCCACCTGATAATCAGTCATGACCCCCACCTCATTTGCCGGAGAATAGTACTCTGTCTGGCTCCTGCTTATATTCTTGTAGTCGAGATAACAGGATGCACTCTTGTAACCGTTTGATTCAAAGATATAATCCTGTTCTCCCAACTGACTCCAGTTGGAATGATATCTTATCAGGGGAAAATAATTCTCAAGCCGCTGTT
>JAGAFH010000109.1 GCA_017612755.1 Clostridiales bacterium | reverse complement strand
GGTCTATCCTGGCCATTACATTCACCAACAAGGCTGCCAATGAGATGAAAGAGAGGATAGGGGCACTGGTGGGAGACCGCTCCCGTTATGTGTGGTGCGGAACTTTCCACAGTATATTTGCCCGTATCCTTCGAAGACATGCAGATCTTATCGGTTACGGTAAGAATTTTACGATCATTGATTCGGACGACCAGCTGAAGATGGTCAAGCAGGTAATGGGAGAACTGGATATATCCGAGAAGACATATAAGCCCAGGATCTTCCAGTTTGAGATCACCAATTCCAAGAACCAGATGATATCTCCGGAGCAGTATGACCAGCTGGCAGGAGCCGATCCTTTCAGGAAGGCGGCGGCCAAGGTCTATGCCCGTTATAACTCCCGCCTCAAAGAGAACAATGCCATGGACTTCGATGACATACTTCTCAATATGTCCAGGCTTCTCCGTGAGGATCCCGAGATCCTGGAGTTCTACAGAAATAAATTCTCGTACATTATGGTGGATGAGTACCAGGATACAAATAAGCCCCAGTATGACGTTATCATGAGGCTTGCAAAGGGGCACAACAATATCTGTGTCGTAGGTGACGACGACCAGTCCATCTATGCCTTCCGCGGCGCCGATGTCAGGATGATCCTGAGCTTTGAGAAGGATTTCCCCGGATGCCGGGTCATCAAGCTGGAGCAGAACTACCGTTCCACCAAGACCATCCTGGATGCGGCCAATGAGGTCATAAGAAATAACAGCAGCCGAAAGGATAAAGCCCTTCGTACCGATGACGGGGAAGGGGATAAGATAATAGTTATGAATGCGGACAGCCAGGCTGTGGAAGCCGCCTGGACCGCCGATACCATCAAGAGGATGGTCATCAAAGGCCGTTTCAAGTATTCCGACTGCGCTGTCCTTTACAGGATGAATGCTCTTTCCAGAACAGTGGAGTCTGCCTTCAGGGATAAGGGGATACCTTTCCGTGTCTATGGCGGAATGAGATTCTATGACCGTAAAGAGATCAAGGATATCCTTGCTTATCTCCGGCTTATTAATGATGATATGGACGACCTGGCTTTTGACAGGATCGTCAATGTTCCCAAGAGAGGTATCGGTGATACGACCATCGAGCGTATCCGTACCATCGCAGCAGAGAATGATATGTCCATGATGCAGGTATGTATCAACTGCAGGGACTTCCCGGATCTTTCCAGGGCTTCTGCCAACCTTCTCGAGTTCTCATCCCTTATCCTCCGTTTCCGAGATCTGCTTTCTGCTGATGATATGAGCTTTAAGGACTTCGTGGATAAAGTGGAGACTGACTGCGGTATCATCGATGAGATAATCGAGCAGAGGGAGAGCAAAGGAGAGCTGACGGACAGGGTCGAGAACCTGAAGGAACTTCTTTCCGAAGCAGCTGAATTTGAGAAGAACCACAGGGGATCTCTCGTGGAGAATGATGATGAATTCCTGGTTGATGAGGAGGACGAGTTCCTGGCTGAGGAAGTAAAGACTGCCGATACCCTTCAGGGGCTTCTTTCCCTTTATCTGGAGAATGCGGCATTATATGCCCAGGGCGACAGCGATGATGACAGCGAAGACTTCGTTAAGCTCATGACCATACACAGTGCCAAGGGCCTGGAGTTCGGAGCAGTATTCCTGATAGGAGTCGAGGACGGCATCTTCCCCAGCTACAAGTCCATCTCTGCGCCTAAGGATCTGGAAGAGGAAAGACGCCTTATGTATGTTGCGATCACCCGCGCTAAGAAGAACCTCTTTATAGTCCTTACACGTCAGAGGATGATCTTCGGCCAGACCCAGTGTTTCCCGCCCTCCAGGTTCCTGCGTGAGATATCTCCCGATCATCTGTACAGGATGGGAAGCGCCAGAGAGGTGGAGAAGAAGCCTGCTTCGGAGATCATGTCCCCCGCCAGGGCCCAGGCCGGAAAGAGCATTGCAAGGGCGATGAAATCTTCTGTTTCCGCGCCGTCAAAGAAGCCTGCCGGGTCTCTGGATCCTTCATCTCTTACCAAGGGAATGGAAGTTATTCACGACAGATTCGGTGAAGGGGTTATAATCAAAGTGGAACCTGTGGCAGGTGATGCCCTGATCACGGTGGATTTTGACGGCATGAAGAAGAATATGCTGCTTAGGACTTCCGGCCTCCGGAAGAAGTGATTTAAAGGAGAAAGATGATGAACAGTTTATTTGATCTTTACGGTGAAGAGTTCTCTAAGATAGACTTTGATCCTCATCTTGTAAATAATGCCAAGGACACTGCGATCCTTGATATGATCAGGAAGGAGCGGGAATCCCATTTCTCCGCCTTTGCCCAGAAGAGTGAATTTTCCAAAGGACGAAAGAATCCCGAAGATCCCTGCTATATCAGGAGCTGCTACGAAAGGGATATGGGAAGGATAATATTCTCCCAGGCCTTCAGAAGGCTCCGCCATAAGACCCAGGTATTCTTTAATCCCGTAAATGACCATATCTGCTCCAGGATTGAGCACGTTATATATGTTAACTATATATCCACTATCATCGGACGGGCGTTGAATCTCAATATCGACCTTATCCAGGCTATCGCCATGGGTCACGATCTGGGACATTCTCCCTTCGGCCACAGCGGTGAGAGGGCTCTTAACAGATGTATCAAGTCTGTTGATCCTTCCATGTTTTTCGAGCATGAAGTCCACTCCCTCAGGGTGGTGGATCTTCTGGAGGAACACGGACCTTCCGAGCACGGACTTAACCTTTCCTTCGAGGTCAGGGACGGTATCGTCTCCCACTGCGGCGAGACCTATAACGAGTACAGGCTCAAGCCCTGCCGTGATAAGACTCCTGCTGACATAGAGAACAAGAAGGAGAAGGACCGCACTGCTCCCGCTACCCTTGAGGGATGTGTTGTCCGTTTTGCGGATAAGATCGCCTATGTGGGCAGGGACGTGGAGGATGCCAGAAGGGCAGGTATAATCGGAGGAACCGATTTCCTCCCCGGCAAAGTTACCCGCAGGCTCGGCACCACCAATGCGGAGACCATCAATATCCTGGTGGGTGATATCGTCCACAGCAGTATGGATAAGGATGAGATCTGTATGTCGGAAGGTAACTTCAAGGCTATGAACGAGTTCCTTAACAGAAACTTCGAGGAGATCTATTCAGCTCCCAAGATCAAGACTTATGAGAAGACTATCGATATCATGATCGAGGCTCTTTTCGAGGCATTTATGAACGCGTCGGAGGATATAGAGAAGACGGCAGCTTCCGAGAATATCACCCTTCGAAAGTTTGCCGAGTTCTGTAATGACCATCCTGAGAAGGATGCCCTTCCCGTAAGGAAAGTTGTGGACTATATCGCGGGCATGACGGATACATATGCAAATACATGTTTCGATGCCCTTTACAAAGACTGATAAGAGGTAATTAGTATGAGTGAGACTTACGGCTTTTATGCAATGCTGGACAGGATGCAGTACATCAACCGCTGGGGCCTGATGAGAAATAACCGTGTGGAGAATATCAAGGAGCACAGCTTTGACGTGGCAGTCATCGCCCATGCCCTTGCGGTGATACATAACAATATGGCAGGTGAGGGGGATGTTACGGTGGACCCTTACAAGGTACAGGCTTTTGCCCTTTACCATGACTGCACGGAGATTATTACGGGAGATCTTCCCACGCCTATCAAGTATAGAAACGAAGAGATAAAGGCAGCTTACAAGGAAGTTGAGAGAGAGGCGGCCTCCCGTCTTGCTTCCCTTCTGCCTTCTGACATGAGGGATGAGTATCTGGTGCTCCTGGAACCCTCTTTTATCTCTGATCCAACACCTGAGTCGGATCTGACCCTGCGTCTGGTAAAGGCGGCCGACAGGATCTCTGCCTATATCAAGTGCATGTCGGAGGAAGCATCCGGTAACAGGGAATTTGAGTCCGCAATGGAGACAATTCGTTCAACTATTGATAATATTAAGTTACCTGAAGTTGATTACTTTATGGAAAAATTCATTCCTTCCTACGGTTTCACGCTGGATCAGCTGAATTCCAGGGAAGAATGATATTGGGAGAGATAGATTGAAAAAAAGAAAGACAATGGAATACCTGGCAGCCGCGGCGGTCTTCTTTATCCTGGGGATCGTATCGGTGATAGTACTCGGTTCTTCCATGAGTTCCATGAGCCTTAACGGTAAAAAGACTGATGCTGATACGGAGGGTATCCTGGCCAGAACATCAGAACTCACCTGCGGGGATCAGGGACTTGAAAGGGCAGAAAAAAGAGTATCTGCCGGGATGTATACGGTGGGCGACTATCTTATCAGAAGTTTTACGTCTGCGGATTACCTGTCCATGAATAAAGATGATGAGACTTTTGCGGAAGACCTTTCCGTTGCTTTGTACGGGGATGTGGATCCTATCGTAGTTTCCCGGGTCCTTACTGACCTTGAGGATCACTCAAGGATGTATGCCATAAATGAGCAGGCTAAGGAAGTGAAGGCTTCCTATGCTTCTTCCACGTCTGTTTCACCCGACCCCGGCGACCGGTTTGAGAACTGCGTGGTCACGAAGCCTCTGGAAGGTACTGACGGTTATACGATCGGTATCAGGAAGGTGGAAGGATCATTTGAGACTACCGGCGATGAGGTCAGGACTGACTTTTTCGTAGACGGAGTGCTCTATCAGGGGAATATCAATATATCTGACGAGTCTTCCGACGGCGGATCGGAATTTGTCATGGCATGGGATACTGCAGGAGTGGATCCGGGAGATCACAGCGTCCTGATCCTTCTTCGTTCTTCCGACGGCCGTGGCGAGATCATTGCCGGCGGAGATATATCCGTCCCCAGATGCATGACCATCGTAAATGATAATGTCCAGCAGGGATCTATCGACCAGGGAACTGATATCTCCTGGTACATGTTCGATGCCCAGGACAGGGATGCCTACGTAAACTTCGTAGGCCTGAGCGATGATATAAAGGTTACTATCTATAATGCCTATGGCGAGTATATCGGATCTAACGATCTGGCGGGATCTGATTACGAGGTCCTCAGGGGAAGAGCCCAGGATATAGAAGCCATCAAGTCGGAGACGGGACTTACTGATGTGGCCAACAAGTTCTTCGTCAGAGTAGAGCGCGGCGCGGAATGTTCTGTTTCTGAAGATGCCGTTACCTACACAATGGTTCAGAGCAGATATGTGGCCAGATATGACGGAGCTTATATGGCTGTCCTGGAAGATCCGGTAACAGCTGTGCCCACCACACTTCCCCAGACGGGAAGCGTGGATCTTTCAGAGCAGATGATATCCTTGGCTGACCTTAACAATAATGTTATCGAGACTGAATATTCAAATGTCCGTTTCCTTCCCATCAACGGAATGCTCACGGAATTCGGACTTAACAACTTAACTGACGGCGGAGCCGTAAATGTCTTCCCCTCTTTTGAGAAGACGGTCCTTAACTACGGTTATTCCACCGGCGGAAATTCAGAGAGCTTTACTGTCAATGCCATATCCCAGGAAGGATATGCGGCCGATATGACCATCGAACTTGAAGTAAACGGAGACGTTTCCGAGATCACTTCAGGGACCAGGGTGGATCTGGTGCCCGGCGAGACGGTCATAAGGGTCACTATTGATTCCTTCGACGGTTCCGAGACACAGTATAATATCTTTATCCTGAACGGGGATGACAAGGGCGATTTCTCCGAGAATACCCTGTCTCAGTTCCCGGTATCCTACGGATCCGGCCTGTGGCTCCTTCACAACGTACATCCGGAATATAATTTCAGACCCTATAACACGGGACTTGATTTCTATACTGTCCTTGATCATGAGGACAATGCGGACAGGTCCCTGGCCAATGTGAACTCCCATCCCGCATGGGTAGTATCCTCATCTCCCGTCTATGACGGAGGCGGATGGATGTCGGCCACCAACGAAGTCGTCCAGTATTTCCTGGATCCCAGAAACTTCCTGGAGCCCCAGCACGTCTTCTCCTTTGAGATGCTGTCCTTTGACAGCTCTGCCCAGACGGTGGACGGAGTCAGAAATATGATCTCCGGAAGCTTTATGGATACTGATGAATATGATTATGCCCAGATCATCTATGATGCGGGTGAACTGGCAAATGTATCTCCTTATTTCCTGGCCAGCAGGATCTTGCAGGAGATGGGCTACCAGGGCCAGTCAGAACTGTGCCATGGCACATTGGAAGGATATGAAGGTTACTATAATTTCTACAACATAGGATCGACTCCCGATCCTTCCATAGAGAACGGAGCCCTTATCAACGGTGCCCGCTATGCCATGTGGGGAAGGGACCCCGACGAGCAGGAGATCACTCCTGAAGAGGAGGCGCTGATGCTTCCCTGGACCAGTGTGGAGAGAGCCATCCAGGGCGGAGCTCTGTGGATATCTTCAAGCTATACGGATGTGGGACAGGATACTCTCTACTTCCAGAAGTTCGATGTCATCGAAAATGAGGACGGTCTTTACCAGCACCAGTATGCACAGAACATCTCCATGGCTTATTCCGAGGGAGCCAGATACTTCTCCGGATATGCATCCATCAATATGCTGGATAACTCCTTCACATTCGTGATCCCGGTATATGAGAACATGCCGGCTGAATTCGGTGTAATGCCTGATACGGGTGCATAAGATGAGAAGAGAGGTCAGAGGTTCGTCCATCATCATCCTTCTGCTGGCGGCTGTCATGACCGTATCCGTCTTTATGCCTTTATCCTTAAGGGCTGATGATTCCGTGTCTCTTTATCTGGATATACCTGATACTGAAGTAAATCCCGGTGACATCATCACAGTTAACGTGATGGCAGATTCCCTGGAGCATGTTACCCGTTTCGGTCCCGTCAATCTGGGATTTAACCAGGGAAAAGTGGAATATCTTTCAATATGGCAGCCGGCTGAACTGTCAGCATTCACTTATACTACCGAGGTCCTGGATACGGGAAGAGTGGTAGTTTCCGCAGTGGATGAGATGACTGAGGCTGACTTAAATGACATCCTGGTCCAGGAAGGGGAGATCACAGACGATATCTCCTTCTATTCGGATGAACCAATCATCCTCTTTTCGGTATCGTTCCGCATGAAACCGACTGCTACCGGTGAGGCCAGGTTCTGGATCGCCGAGGCTGATGATTTCAGGACCGGTCTCGGAAATGAGATGAGCATCTCCATCGGAGACGGGATAACGGTTACTAGTGACGGCGGCATATCTACCGATTCTTCCATCGCTTCCATGAGCATCGACGGTGTAACACTGACACCGGAATTCTCCCCTGATGTCTATACATATACCGCATCCGTAAACCGTGAGACCACCAGCCTTGATATCAGCACTGTTCCCGGAAATCTCTGGGCAGCAGTTTCGATAGACGGAGATACGAATCTGGAACTGGGTGAGAATGTGGTCACCATCGATGTTGTGGCCCAGGACGGCTCTGATACGAGTCAGTACATCATCTACGTTACAAGACAGGACAGTGCCGTCCTGGAAGGTGCGGGCGTAGTTGATGCCTACGGCAAGAATTTCGCATTTATCAATTTCCCGGATGAGTATGAGATCCCTGAAGGATTTACCCAGACTACCAAGACCATCAACGGATTCACGGTACCCTGTTTTTCGAGAGAGGGCGTGCTTTCCGTTCTTGTCTATCTCTATGACGGAGAGAACGATCCCGGTTTTTATTTCTACAATCCTTCCACCAGGACCATAACTCCCTACGTTAAGGGAAATACCATCATAAGACCCGGCGTGGTCATGTCCATGATCGATATTCCTGAGGATGTTACCATGCCTTCGGGACTCGTTCCGGAGACTATACAGATAAACGGCCAGAATGTTTCCGGTTTCAGGGACAAGGAAGGCGCCTTTATCGTCTATCTTAAGGATGAGAACGGAAACTCCGGATTTTTCAGGTTTGATGAAGAGACCGGTATGTTCTATGAATATGTCCAGGTGGACAGGACTGCGGAGAAGATCTTCAGGATCCTCTTCCGCGTGTTCATGTGGGTAGCCATAATCGAATCGGTCATGATCGTCGTGATCATCTATGTTGTAAGAAGGGTCATCAAGAAGAAGACACAGCCAAGGCCTAAGAGAGTATGACGATCAGGGAACTGTTTTACGGCTGCGAGCGGTTCGACGCTAAGCAGGAAAAAAAGAGAATGTTCATAATGTATTTCATAAGCGGTATCGCGACTACCCTTGCGAACTTCTTATGCTTTATGCTCTTTGATAAACTTGTTTCCGCTCACGCCTATGTGACTATCATCAGATGGGAGTTCGACATGTTCCTTCTGCTGAACCAGATCATAGCCTGGATCGCCTGCGTGCTTACGGCATTTTTTACCAACAGGGCCTGGGTGTTCAGATCCAAGGGCGCCATATGGCTGGAACTTCTGGGATTTACGGCGGCAAGACTCTTTTCTTTTATAACAATTGAGCTGGGGCTCTTTACCGTGATGGTCATGTTCCTGGAGCATAATTTCGGGATCAGCACCGATCAGCTGATCTTTGAGATAATCGGTTTTGATTTTACATATCTCTATGTGGTGAAGATGCTGAATTCGGCTATACTTGTAGCAGCGAATTTTCTTTTGAGCAAATTATTAGTCTTCAGAAAGGGAAGACAAAGACCGGAGGACAGTTTATATGTCAGAAAACAAAACACCTGAATTTCTTACGGAGGCCCTTAAGTTTGGTATAAACCTGGGACTTGACCGGATGGAAAAGCTCACGTCCTTACTGGGAGATCCCCAGAAGGATCTTAAGGCTGTACATGTGGCGGGAACTAACGGCAAGGGATCCGTATGTACTTATATCGCATCTGTACTGGCAGCCTCGGGAAAGAAAGTGGGGATCTTTACCTCCCCTTTCCTGGAGAGGTTCTCAGAGAGGATGAGGATAATAGACGGCAGGGAAGGTCTGGACAGGCTCTTCTCAGATGAGACATACGGTGAGATCGGATCGTCCGACCTTGAGCGCCTTTCAGAAAAGGTCAGGGAAGCCAGTGACAGAATGGTCTCAGAAGGCTTTGAACATCCCACGGAGTTTGAACTTGTTACGGCTATCTGCTTCCTGTGGTTCGCCGAAAACGATATCGATGTGGCAGTCCTGGAGACGGGTCTGGGAGGAAGACTTGATTCTACCAATGTGATCTCTTCGCCCCTGTGTACAGTCATCACATCCATCGGATATGACCACCAGGACAGGCTGGGCTCCACTATCGCCGAGATCGCTTCCGAGAAGGCGGGGATCTTTAAGACAGACTGTCCTGTCATCGCCCAGGATCCTTCGGAGATGATCCTTTCCGAAGAGGATGCCTTTACGGTCAGAAATGTTCTCAGCGAAAAGGCCATAGTCTGCGGCGCCCCCATTACCTTTGTCACATCAGGTGATACAGATGTCAGATATGAAGACGGGAAGATGTGCTTTTCTTATGAGAATGATCCCAACCCCTACACCTCTTATCTTCTTGGAGAACATCAGGTTAGAAATGCGGCTGTGGCCATAGCTGCCGTCAGGACGATCCCAGGTATCTTCCAGGAGGATATCTTCTATGGGATAAGCCGCGCAAAGTGGAAGGGCAGGGCTGAGATCTTATCAACGGATCCCCTGGTGCTCCTGGACGGGGGACACAATGTCCAGTGCGCAGAGAGCCTTGCTTCGCTCATAAAGGATATAGCTCCCCATGAACCGTTAAGGGCAGTTATCGGAGTCATGAAGGACAAGGATTATGAGGGAATGCTCAAGGTGTATTTGGACAAAGAGATCAGGTTTACGGACATAATCGCTGTCAAAGTTGACAACCCCAGATCTCTTGAGAGTACTGAGCTTTGTGATACAATCAGTTTTATGTATAATAACAGGGTCGATGTGGAGGCCGTTGATGATGCAGTCTATGCATTCAGAAAGGCCTATATCAGATCGGTCAATGACAAATTACCGCTGATCGTTACGGGATCGCTGTATCTTATCGGACAGATCAGGGAAGAGGCTATTAGATGCACGACTACAAACAGTATGCTTCAAGGCTGAGTCCTATTGAAGAAAAGGATCTTATTCTTTTCGACATGAGCCCCGAGGAAAAGGCCCATGCCGTTAAGCAGTATAACCGTGCCCTCATGAACAGCTTAAGGGACGGAACTGACGTTGCCCAGATCATGCTGAAGCCTCTTATCGCCAAGTATCCTTCCTGGGGGGATCCCGCACTTCTTTTCGGTATCTGCCTGGCAAAGGAAGAGCAGTTTGCGAGAGCCGAGAGCGCTTTTGAATTTGCGGTAAATGCCACATTGGGATCCGGGAATAACCTGACAGTTGCCCAGGAGGCTATCAAGGCAGTCAGGGAGGATATGAAGACTATGCCCCCCAAGCCCGAGACTCCCAGGAGCAGCAAGAACTGGACATCACTGGTAGCCGAGGACGGCAAGCCTTCCGCCAGAAACGGAATGCAGGCTCCTATCCTCGTAAGGGCATCCAACAGGACCCACGATTTCCAGATGGCTACCGACAAGGAAAGAAGAGACGTCATGATGAGGTCTGCTTCTGCCGGAGAAGAGATGCCCGGTGACGATATCGATATCGAGAGCGTCAGGACAAAGGGCGACAATATGAGACTTGCCGTAAGGATAGTCGTCGCTGTTCTGATAATGGCAGCTGCATTTGCCCTCATCTGGTTCCTGATCATCCCGGGATTTGCAAAGCTTCGAAACAGCAGTGATACGGAAGCAAGACTTGACTACATCATAGACAAGCTGGATGAGAATAAAGAAGACCCTGAAGTTGCAAAGATCATTGAGGAATATGCAAATGAGTTCAGCGACAGCAAGGTAAGTGATGACAATAACGATGCCCCTGAGGAGACAGCCCTGGAAACTGCGGCAGCATCCGAAGCGGACAATGGAGGAGAAGAATGAACTATATAAGCACAAGAGGCTATGACAGGAAGTTTTCCGCATCCGAGGCTATTGTCCTTGGTATTGCTCCCGACGGAGGACTCTTTGTTCCCGAGTCAGTTCCGGTTCTGACATCTGACGATATAGAGGAAATGAAGAACATGCAGTTCTACCAGATTTCTGCAAGAGTTCTTTCCAAGTTCCTGACTGATTTTACGGAGAGCGAGCTTCTGGATTACACATCCCAGGCTTATAGCGAAGAGAAGTGGGGAGAGAACACAGTCCCCCTTGTACAGCTCAATCCCTACAATGAGAGGGAGTTTATCCTGGAACTGTGGCATGGACCTACGGCTGCATTTAAGGATGTGGCTCTTCAGCTCCTGCCCCACCTTATGACGGCTTCCATCAGAAAGACCGGGGAGAGCAAGAAGATCTGTATCCTTACTGCTACATCCGGTGATACTGGTAAAGCTGCCCTTGAAGGATTTAAGGATCTTCCCGGAACGGAGATCATCGTATTCTATCCTTCCGACGGAGTTTCCGAGGCCCAGAAGCTTCAGATGGTCACCACCACCGGTAACAATACCCATGTCATCGCCGTAAACGGATGCTTTGACGATGCCCAGACCGGTGTAAAGAAGATCTTCTCCGACAAGGAGTTCAACGATAAGCTCAATGCTTCCGGCGTTAAGCTCTCATCAGCCAACTCCATCAACTGGGGCCGTCTCGTTCCCCAGATCGCATATTACGTTTATTCCTATGTGGAGCTTTTGAGAAAAGAGAAGATCGAAGCAGGGGAGGCCATCAATATCGTTGTTCCCACAGGTAACTTCGGTAATATCCTGGCTGCCTGGTATGCAAAGCAGATGGGTATCCCGGTAAAGAAGCTTATCTGCGCTTCCAACAGGAACAAGGTCCTCTGCGATTTCTTCAGTTCAGGTAAGTATGACAGGAACAGGGAATTCTTTAAGACCACTTCCCCTTCCCTGGATATCCGTATCTCTTCGAATCTCGAGAGGCTTCTTTTCGAGATCACGGGCAAGGATGCTGCCAAGGTGAAGGAGTGGATGAACGACCTTTTCGAGAAGGGAGTCTACTCTGTGGATCCCAAGACGCTGAAGCAGCTTCAGATGCTCTTTGTAGGCGGTTTTGCCGATGAGACCGGCGTGTCCAAGACGATCCTTGACGTTTATGACAGAACGGACAACGTTATCGATACCCACACGGCTGTCGGTTTTAATATCTACAACCGTTATCACCAGCGTTCCGGTGACGAGTCCAAGACTGTTTTCGCGGCTACAGCTTCTCCTTTCAAGTTCTCTCCCGCGGTCATGGATGCCCTCAGAGGTCAGGGCTACAGCAACGGCAGATCCGTTGAGACGGTCATCGCCGAACTGGCTGAAGAAAGCGGTCTTGAGATACCCGAAGGCATCAAGGATCTTTCAAAGAAAGAAGTGCTCCATAAGGACGTCATCGAAAAGGATGACATGGAGGAGAAAGTTCAGAGCATTTTGATCGGATAATCCGCCATTTTTTACAAATATTTATTGTTTATTAACTGCCCCCGTTATGATAAAATTCTTGACAGAATTTATAACGGGGGTCAGTGTATATGCCAAAGCTTACAGATATCAATAAGATCCTGATCATCGGCTCCGGTCCCATCATCATCGGACAGGCCTGTGAGTTCGACTATTCAGGAACACAAGCGTGCAAAGCGCTTCGGAAACTGGGATATGAGATCGTTCTCGTCAATTCCAATCCCGCAACCATCATGACAGATCCTGATGTAGCAGACAGGACTTATATTGAGCCTTTGAATGTTACCAGGTTGTCCCAGATAATCGAGAAAGAACGCCCGGATGCTCTGCTCCCCAACTTGGGAGGTCAGTCCGGGCTTAATCTTTGCTCCGAACTTGCCCAGGAAGGCGTTCTTGATAAGTACGGGGTTAAGGTAATAGGTGTCCAGGTGGATGCTATCGAGAGAGGCGAGGACAGGATCGAGTTCAAGAATACCATGAACTCCCTGGGTATCGAGATGCCCAGAAGCCATGAGGCTTATTCAGTGGAGGAAGCTCTCAAGATCGCAGACGAGCTGGGCTATCCGGTAGTCCTCCGTCCTGCTTACACCATGGGCGGCGCCGGCGGCGGTCTCGTTTATAACGTTGACGAGCTTAAGACAGTCTGCGAGAGAGGCCTTCAGGCCAGCCTTGTTGGACAGGTCCTTGTTGAGGAGTCCATTAGCGGTTGGGAAGAGCTGGAGCTTGAGGTCGTAAGAGACGCAAACAACAACAAGATCACAGTATG